>NZ_JAAGPE010000024.1:0-60758 GCF_017104605.1 Burkholderia sp. Ac-20384
TGCACCTCGGGCGCGAGCAGCCGCCCCCAGCGGCCGGCATCGCGCAGTGCCTGCGGCAGCGCCGGCAGCGCGACCTCGCCACGGCCGCGCTGGTAGTAGTCGGCGGCGAACGACACGAGCGCGAGCCAGTCCGGCGACAACGGCGGCAGGTCGGTGCAGATCGCGTCGACTGCGCGCAGCCGCGATGGCGGCACATCGGTGTGAGTCGTCACTTCGCAGACGAGCCCGACGGCCTGCCGCTTGCCGAACGGCACCTGCACGAGCGTGCCGGGCCCGGGCACCGGTTGCGCGTCGCAGCGGTAATCGAACAGGGTGGCGAGCGGATGGTCGAGCGCGACGCGCAGATAGGTGCCGCTCATCACGGCGCTCCGGCGGCGGCATGCGCCGCATGGGCATGGACGGCCGACATCCGCGCCCGCATCGTGGCAGCGAACTTAAAGTAAAACTTCAGATTCGGCGCTAAGTTTTGGATTCGCATTAGGAATCGCCGTATACCCTGCCCAGCCTGTGGATAACTTTGTTGAGAACTCGCCGCTCGCTGGCCGCAACGCGCGCGGGGCCGCGCTTTGCGCTGATTTTCGCCGCTTGTTGCGGTGCCCCGCGGAGCCTTATTCCATAAGGCTGCTATTCAAATTACCGGACCATAGCGAGGCGAATTGACCGATACAGGGCTCTACCGCGCTGCAACGTGGAAAATGTGCATAAGTCAAGTCTTGACAAGCACTGAATCGGCAACCGGTGCGGGGTTGCGCCCTGTTTAGTGCCGGCAGCGAAACGCTGTCACGCCGCAGTGCAGCATGACAGCGCTTGCGTTCAGCCAGCGGCTCCGCTACGAATCGCGCGGCTGTGGCTATGCACTTCGTCGACGAGTTCGGCGACGTGATCGGGCGACGTGAATTGCGAAATGCCGTGCCCGAGGTTGAAGACGTGGCCCGGATGATTGCCGTAGCTGTCGAGCACCGCGCGCGCCTGCTCGCGTACCGCAGCCGGCGGCGCAAACAGGATCGTCGGGTCGAGGTTGCCCTGCAGCGCGACCTTGCCCGCGACGCGCTCGCGCGCCTTGCCGAGGTTGACCGTCCAGTCGAGCCCGACCGCATCGACGCCGGTCGCCGCGATCTCCTCGAGCCACAGCCCGCCGCCCTTCGTGAACGTGATCACCGGCACGCGCTCGCCGTCGTGCTCGCGCTTGAGCTGCGAGACGACGCGGCGGATGTAGTCCAGCGAGAAGCGCTGGTACGCGCCGTCCGCCAGCGCGCCGCCCCACGTATCGAAGATCATCACGGCCTGCGCGCCCGCTTCGATCTGCGCGTTCAGGTACGCGGCCACCGCCTGCGCGTTCACGTCGAGGATCCGGTGCATCAGGTCGGGGCGCGAATACGCCATCGACTTCACCGTGCGGAAATCGTCCGACCCGCCGCCTTCGACCATGTAGCACGCGAGCGTCCACGGGCTGCCCGAAAAACCGATCAGCGGCAC
The DNA here is from genome assembly GCF_017104605.1 of Burkholderia sp. Ac-20384. Taxonomy (NCBI): domain Bacteria; kingdom Pseudomonadati; phylum Pseudomonadota; class Betaproteobacteria; order Burkholderiales; family Burkholderiaceae; genus Burkholderia; species Burkholderia sp. Ac-20384. Next base: position 1,477 of record NZ_JAAGPE010000024.1, read on the forward strand.
GCGCTGGCGGCCCTGGCCGTCGGTGAGCGCGCGGCGGATCTCGCGCACGGCGCCCGTTACGTAGCCGAGCGTCTCTTCGATGTCCGGCACCGCGAGCTTCGCGACGTCGGCCTCGGTACGCACCGGATGCGCGAACTTCGGCCCTTCGCCGACCTGGAAGTCGAGGCCGAGCCCCATCGCGTCCGGAATCGTCAGGATGTCCGAGAACAGGATCGCGGCGTCGAGCGGAAAGCGCTCGAGCGGCTGCAGCGTCACTTCGGTCGCGTAGTCGGGATTCTTCGCGAGACCTAGGAAGCTGCCGGCGCGCGCGCGCGTCGCGTTGTATTCGGGCAGGTAGCGGCCGGCCTGGCGCATCAGCCAGATCGGCGTGTAGTCGGTCGGCTCGCGCAGAAGCGCACGCAGGAAGGTGTCGTTGAGCAGGGTATGGGCCACGGTAGGAGCGACGATGCGAGGGCAAAGCGGCATTTTACCGGACAGCCGCCGTCGGGCTGCGCTTGCCGACGCGATGGCGGCCATATGACGCGCGCAATGGCTCCGTTATGATCGGACGCTCATATCGAACGAAACGAAGGAGGAGACCGATGAAGACACTCGCCACGCTCGCCGCCACCGCACTGCTTTGCTGCGCCGCCGCGCACGCGCAGACCGGCGCGGGCGCCGCTGCCGCCGCACCGGGCGCAGGCTCGCGGCTCGACGACGTGCTCGCGCGCGGCACGCTGCGCGTGTGCACGACGGGCGACTACAAGCCGTATTCGTACTACCGCGCGGACGGCCGCTTCGAGGGCATCGACATCGACATGGCCGAATCGCTCGCGAAATCGCTCGGCGTGAAGACCGACTACGTGAAGACGAGCTGGCCGAACCTGACCGGCGATTTCGTCGCGAAATGCGACATCGCGGTGGGCGGCGTGTCGACGACGCTCGAGCGCCAGAAGCGCGTGTTCTTCACGCAGCCGTACGTGGTCGACGGCAAGACGCCGATCGTGCGCTGCGCGGACGCCGACAAATACCAGACCGTCGCGCAGATCGACCGGCCGGAAACGCGTGTGATCGTGAACCCGGGCGGCACCAACGAGCGTTTCGCGAAGCAGTACTTCACGCACGCGAACCTCACTGTCTATCCGGACAACGTAACGATCTTCAAGCAGATCCTCGCCGGCAAGGCGGACGTGATGGTGACGGATGCGTCGGAGACGCTGCTGCAGCAAAAGCTGAATCCGGGCCTGTGCTCGGTGCACCCGGACAAGCCGTTCCAGTTCGGCGAGAAGGCGTACATGGTGCCGCGCGGCGATGTCGCGTTCCAGCAGTACGTCGATCAGTGGCTGCATCTCGCGCTGTCGACCGGCGAATACCAGGCGATTTCGGACAAATGGCTGAAGTAAGCAGGCCCGCGCGCGGCGGCCGATAGCGGGCACCGACCCCGCGGCCACCGCCGCAAAAGTCGCTGCGCGGCGGCGGCCGAAGTGCCGCCGTTACACTTCGACGCAGCGTGCCGACGGCCGCAAAATCGGCCCGAAGCCACCGAATTGGCCGAACGGCCGACTTCCGCGCACACCAATCACGTTTCAAAATCTTTCTGACGAATGACTCGTCATGCGCGGTATCGGGCGAAAGGCGCATTTTCTCGCGTGCAAATCGGCAATTCGTCGAGCCTGATACGCATGAAAAACGCATCGCGCGCATGCGCTGAAAACGCTGCGGAAAATATGAGTAAAAATGACCTTTTTCAGGCCCTCAAAAACAGCAAAAAATCCCGGAAAGCCTTATCTGGCGGGCGTTACAACCTGAAACACTTTGTTACCGCGAGGGGTCATTAATTCGCCCACAATGGCCTCAACGGTTTCAACACGGATGCGGTCTCGTGTGCCAAGTGTGAGCGGACGCGAAGCGCTGCGAGCCAGTCGGTCACGTACCGAAGCCCTTCCGAGGGGCATCCCTGTTGGAGTCGTTTCCGGCCCCCCGCCGGACTCGGTTTCATCTTTGGTCTCCTCGCGCTAACCCCGTAGCGTGTGGTTTTTAGCGGGCTAATAAGCCCGCTTTTTTTCGTCCATCGAAAGCGCAACGGCCCGCAGGCCGCCGCGTTTTTTCCCGCCAGCATGCCGCGCTACGCGGTCTTCTGCACGTCGAGCTTCAGCTCCTCGATCATCCGGTCGCGCATCACGAACTTCTGCACCTTGCCCGTCACCGTCATCGGCAGTTCGTCGACGAAGCGGATGTAGCGCGGAATCTTGTAGTGCGCGATCTGCCCGTTGCAGAACGCACGCACGTCGTCCTCGGTCATCTGCTCGTCCGCGCGCAGCACGATCCACGCGCACAGCTCTTCGCCGTACTTCGTATCGGGCACGCCGAATACCTGCGCGCTCTGGATCTTCGGATGCCGAAACAGGAATTCCTCGATCTCGCGCGGATAGACGTTCTCGCCGCCGCGAATCACCATGTCCTTCAGCCGGCCGACGATGTTGCAGTAGCCGTCCGCGTCGAGCGTCGCGAGGTCGCCCGTATGCATCCAGCCGTCCACCAGCACCTCGCGCGTCTTCGCGTCGTCGTCCCAGTAGCCGAGCATCACCGAATAGCCCTTGGTGCACAGCTCGCCCGTCGCGCCGACCGGCACGATGCCGCCGCTCGGATCGACTACCTTCACTTCCAGATGCGGCTGGATGCGCCCGACCGTCGTCGTGCGCTTCTCGAGCGGATCGTCGGTTGAGCTCTGGAACGACACGGGGCTCGTCTCCGTCATCCCGTACGCGATCGTGATCTCCGACAGGTGCATCTGCGACACGACGCGCTTCATCGTCTCGATCGGGCACGGCGAGCCGGCCATGATCCCGGTGCGCAGCGTCGACAGGTCGAATTTCGCGAACTCGGGGTGATCGAGCTCGGCGATGAACATCGTCGGCACGCCGTGCAGCGCGGTGCAGCGCTCGTCGGCCACCGCCGCGAGCGTCGCGACCGGGTCGAACGCTTCGCCCGGGAACACCATCGCCGCGCCCTTCGACACACATGCGAGCACCGCCAGCACCATCCCGAAACAGTGATACAGCGGCACCGGGATGCACAGCGTGTCCTGCTCGGTGAACCGCATCGCCGTCGCGATCGAGCGCCCGTTGTTGACGACGTTGCGATGCGTGAGCGTCGCGCCCTTCGGGCTGCCGGTCGTGCCGCTCGTGAACTGGATGTTGATCGGCTCGGTGGCCGCGAGCGTCGCGCCGATCGCATCGAGCAACGCGGGGTCGACGGCCTGGCGGCCGCGCGCCATCACGTCCGCGAAGCGGAACATGCCGGCCGGCGCGACGTCGCCCATCGACACGACCGTGCGCAGGCTCGGCACGCGCGCCGCATGCAGGTCGCCCGGCGTCGCGGTCGCGAGCTCCGGCGCGATGGTCTGCAGCATCTCGACGTACGCGCACGTCTTGAAGCGCTCGGCGGCGATCACGGCCTTGCAGCCGACCTTGTTCAGCGCGTATTCGAGCTCCGACAGCCGGTAGGCCGGATTGATGTTGACGAGCACCGCGCCGATCCGCGCGGTCGCGAACTGCGTGAGCAGCCATTCGCTGCGGTTCGGCGACCAGATGCCGACGCGATCGCCCTTCACGATGCCGAGCGAGGCCAGGCCGGACGCGAGCACATCGACCTCGTTCGCGAACTCGCGCCAGGTCCAGCGCACCTGCTGCTCGCGGAACACGACGGCCGGACGATCGGGAAAGCGGCTGGCCGTATCCAGCAGGAACCGGCCGATCGTCGCTTCGGACAGCGGTACATCGGTCGTGCCGCGTACGTACGACAATCCGTTTTCGGGCGCGATCAGCGCCCCTACGCCAAGGTCTGCTGCCATGAATGTCTCCGTCCTTTTTGTCTGATCGGCCTGCACGCGCCTTCGGCGCCCGCCTCCGCCGCGCAATCGCGACGGACGGCCTCAACAAGGATGATGACGCGCGCGGCTGACGATACTCTGACAGCAAATCGCGGCGGACGGATGAAATAGCACGACCGGACGGATTGATCCGGCCCGCAAAAAATCAGACGAACACGACGGACGAAAAAAAAGCAGCCCGAAGGCTGCTTTCTTTCGCGGGATACGCGACGCGGCTCAGTGCCGGCTGCGAATCTTCGCCAGACGCTGGATCGCCTCGAGCTGCGCCATCGCGGTCGCGAGCTCGGATTGCGCCTTCGCGAGGTCGAGATCCGACTTCGCGTTCTGCAGCGTTTCCTCGGCACGCTTGCGTGCTTCCTCGGCTTTCGCCGCGTCGAGGTCCTTGCCGCGGATCGCGGTATCGGCGAGCACCGTCACGGCACCCGGCTGCACTTCGAGAATGCCGCCCGCGACGAACACGAATTCGTCGTTGCCGCCCTCGACTTCGATGCGCACCGCACCCGGACGAATCCGCGTGATCAGCGGCGTGTGACCCGGCAGAATGCCCAGCTCACCCGTTTCGCCCGGCAGCGCGACGAATTTCGCCTCGCCCGAGAAGATCTGCTCTTCCGCGCTGACGACGTCTACTTTGATGGTTGCCATATGGACTCCTGTCGGCGAGAGCGAACGCCTTGCGGCGCCTGCCCTCGTCCCATGCACGGCGGATTGAGCGTGTTGCGGTCGGCGCGACCGGCCTGACTATCGGTCAATGAAGACCGACAACCCGACCCGCACGCGCCGTGCGACTCACTCGAACCCTTACGAGATCTTCTTGGCCTTTTCGAAGGCTTCGTCGATCGTGCCGACCATGTAGAACGCCTGTTCCGGCAGGTGGTCGCACTCGCCGTCGACGATCATCTTGAAGCCGCGGATCGTTTCCTTCAGCGGCACGTACTTGCCCGGCGAGCCCGTGAACACTTCAGCAACGTGGAACGGCTGCGACAGGAAACGCTGGATCTTACGAGCGCGCGCGACCGACAGCTTGTCTTCCGGCGACAGTTCGTCCATACCCAGAATCGCGATGATGTCGCGCAGTTCCTTGTAGCGCTGCAGCGTTTGCTGAACGCGACGGGTGATCGAGTAGTGCTCTTCACCGATCACGTTCGGGTCGATCTGGCGCGACGTCGAGTCGAGCGGGTCGACCGCCGGGTAGATACCCAGCGAAGCGATGTCACGCGACAGAACGACGGTTGCGTCCAAGTGGCCGAAGGTCGTAGCCGGCGACGGGTCGGTCAAGTCATCCGCAGGGACGTACACGGCCTGGACCGACGTAATCGAGCCCTTCTTGGTCGACGTGATGCGCTCTTGCAGCTTGCCCATTTCTTCAGCCAGCGTCGGCTGATAGCCCACTGCCGACGGCATACGGCCGAGCAGTGCCGACACTTCGGTACCGGCCAGCGTGAAACGGTAGATGTTGTCGACGAAGAACAGCACGTCGAGGCCTTCGTCACGGAAGTGCTCGGCCATCGTCAGGCCGGTCAGCGCGACGCGCAGACGGTTGCCCGGCGGCTCGTTCATCTGGCCGTACACCAGCGCGACCTTGTCGAGAACGTTCGAGTCCTTCATTTCGTGGTAGAAGTCGTTCCCTTCACGGGTACGCTCGCCCACGCCCGCGAACACGGAGTAACCGCCGTGTTCCTTCGCGATGTTGTTGATGAGCTCCATCATGTTGACGGTCTTGCCCACGCCAGCACCGCCGAACAGGCCAACCTTGCCGCCCTTTGCGAACGGGCAGATCAGGTCGATAACCTTGATACCCGTTTCGAGCAGTTCGGTCGACGGCGACAGTTCGTCGAACGCCGGAGCCTTCTGGTGGATCGAACGCGTCGTTTCGCTTTCGATCGGGCCAGCTTCGTCGATCGGACGGCCGAGGACGTCCATGATTCGGCCGAGGGTCGGCTTGCCGACCGGCACCGAGATCGGCTTGGCCGTGTTCTTCACGGTCAGGCCGCGGCGCAGGCCGTCGGATGCACCCAGACAGATGGTACGGACAACGCCGTCGCCCAGCTGCTGCTGGACTTCGAGCGTCAGTTCCGAGCCATCGAGAATGAGCGCGTCGTAGATCTTCGGCATGCTGTCGCGCGGGAATTCCACGTCGATAACGGCGCCGATGCACTGTACGATCTTGCCTTCTACCAAAGCAGCAGTACTCATCGCTTTTCCTTTAAATACCTGATTCTTTACTCGCGCAAAGGCGCAGTTGTCGTCCCGGGCGCGCGCTTAAACAGCGGCTGCGCCGCCGACGATCTCCGACAGTTCTTTCGTGATCGCGGCCTGACGGCTCTTGTTGTACACGAGCTGCAGTTCGCTGATCACCGTCTTCGCGTTGTCGGACGCGGCCTTCATCGCGACCATGCGCGCCGATTGCTCGGACGCCATGTTTTCCGCGACGGCCTGGTACACCAGCGCCTCGACGTAACGCACGAGCAGTTCGTCGACGACTGCCTGCGCGTCCGGCTCGTAGATGTAGTCCCACGACGTGGCCGGCGTACCGTCATCGGCTTCGAAGTGTTCCGACGACAGCGGCAGCAACTGCTCGATCACGGCTTCCTGCTTCATCGTGTTGACGAAGCGCGTGTAAGCGATATAAACCGCCGACAGCTTGCCTTCCGAGTACAGATCGAGCTGCGTCTTCACGGCGCCGATCAGCTTGTCCAGATGCGGGGTGTCGCCGAGGTGCACGACCTGCGACATCACCTTCGCGCCGAAGCGGTTCAGGAACCCGAGGCCCTTGCTACCGATCGCGGTGGCTTCGACCTTCTGACCCTTCTCTTCCAGCTCCTTGAACTTCTGCACCGTCGCACGCAGCACGTTGGTGTTCAGACCACCGCACAAACCCTTGTCCGTCGTGACGAGGATGATGCCGGCCGTCTTCGCGCCTTCGTTCGCCACCATGAACGGGTGGCGGTACTCCGGGTTCGCGCGGCTCATGTGCGCAGCGATGGCACGGACCTTGTCCGCATACGGACGAGCGGCGCGCATGCGTTCCTGCGCGCGGCGCATCTTCGATGCGGCCACCATCTCCATCGCCTTCGTGATCTTGCGCGTGTTCTGCACGCTCTTGATCTTGCCGCGAATTTCCTTCATTCCAGCCATAGCTTGCTCCTTGACCGAAGCGGCGCGGGCGCATCAGCACCCGCGCGGCCTCAGTGTGTCACTCGCGGATCAATAGGCACCGGACTTCTTGAAGGATTCGATCGCCGAGCGCAGTGCGCCTTCGTCGTCCTTCGAGAGATCCTTGGTGTCTTCGATGCGCTTGATGAGGTCAGCGTTGCTGGTCTTCAGGCTTTCGCGCAGGCCCTTCTCGAACGACAGCACTTGCTTGACGTCGAGGTCGTCGAGGTAGCCGTTGTTCGCGGCGTACAGCGACACGGCCAGTTCCCACACCTGCAGCGGCTGGTACTGCGGCTGCTTCAGCAGTTCCGTCACGCGGCGGCCGCGCTCGAGCTGCTTGCGGGTCGCTTCGTCGAGGTCCGATGCGAACTGGGCGAATGCCGCCAGTTCACGATACTGCGCGAGGTCGGTACGGATACCGCCCGACAGCTTCTTCACGACCTTCGTCTGAGCAGCGCCACCGACTCGCGACACCGACACGCCGGCGTTGATTGCCGGGCGGATGCCTGCGTTGAACAGGTCGGTTTCCAGGAAGATCTGGCCGTCGGTAATCGAGATCACGTTCGTCGGAACGAACGCGGTCACGTCGCCAGCCTGCGTTTCGATGACCGGCAGTGCCGTCAGCGAACCGCTCTTGCCCTTCACTTCGCCGTTCGTGAACTTCTCGACGTACTCTTCCGAGACACGAGCAGCACGCTCGAGCAGACGCGAGTGGAGATAGAACACGTCACCCGGGTACGCTTCACGGCCCGGCGGGCGGCGCAGCAGCAGCGAGATCTGACGGTATGCCCAGGCTTGCTTGGTCAAGTCGTCATAAATGATCAGCGCGTCTTGACCGCGGTCGCGGAAGTATTCGCCCATCGTGCAGCCGGCGTACGGTGCGAGGTACTGCATCGCTGCCGAATCCGAAGCCGAAGCGGCGACGACGATCGTGTATTCCATCGCGCCCGTTTCTTCGAGCTTGCGAACCACGTTCATGATCGACGAAGCCTTCTGGCCGATCGCGACGTAGATACAGATCAGGTCCTTGCCCTTCTGGTTGATGATCGCGTCGAGCGCCACTGCGGTCTTGCCGCACTGACGGTCGCCGATGATCAGCTCACGCTGGCCACGGCCGATCGGCACCATTGCGTCGATCGACTTGATGCCCGTCTGCACCGGCTGCGACACCGACTTACGCCAGATCACGCCCGGGGCGATCTTTTCGATCGCATCGGTCAGCTTGGCGTTGACCGGGCCCTTGCCGTCGATCGGGTTGCCGAGCGCATCGACCACACGGCCGACGAGTTCCGGACCAACCGGGACTTCGAGAATGCGGCCCGTCGTCTTGACGATGTCGCCTTCCGAGATGTGTTCGTATTCGCCGAGAATCACCGCGCCGACCGAGTCGCGCTCGAGGTTCAGCGCGAGACCGAACGTGTTGCCCGGAAACTCGAGCATTTCGCCCTGCATCACGTCCGACAGGCCGTGGATACGCACGATACCGTCGGTCACGGAGATCACGGTGCCCTGGTTGCGAACGTCTGCGCTCGCTTCAAGGCCCTGGATCCGGCTCTTGATCAGCTCGCTGATCTCAGAGGGATTGAGTTGCATTATTCGCTCCTGATAGTCAATTCTGTTGCGTGCCGGCGTGGCGCTCAGGCGGTCAACGCTGCCTGCATCGATGCGAGGCGCGCGCGAACCGAGGTGTCGAGCACTTCGTCGCCGACCGTCACGCGCACGCCGCCGATCAGCGACGAATCGACTGCGACCGTCGGTTTCAGCTTGCGCTTGAACTTGCGTTCGAGGCCCGAGACGAGACTCTCGAGATCCGCGCCGTTCAGCGGGAACGCGCTCACGATCTCGGCGTCGGCTGCACCTTCACGTTCGTTCTTGAGCGCCTCGAACTGCTCTGCGATTTCCGGCAGCAGCGCGATGCGATGATTGTCGACCAGCATCTGCACGAAGTTCTTCGCTTCTGCGCCAGCTCCGAGCGGCGACTTCACCGCAGCAAGCAGCAACTCGGCTACTTGCGTGCGCGTCACCTTCGGGCTCGACGCGACCGACAGGACTTCCGGCAGACGCGCAACCTGGGCCAGCTCTTGCACGAGCGTGGACCAGGCGGCGATGTCACCGCCCTCGGCCACGCGGAACAGCGCTTCTGCGTAAGGGCGGGCGATGGTTGCAAGTTCGGCCATGATCAGAGCTCGGCTTTCAGTTGATTCAGCAGTTGGGCGTGGGCCGTTTGATCGACTTCGCGCTTCAGGATCTGCTCGGCGCCCTTCACGGCCAGCGTAGCGACTTCACCACGCAGCGCTTCGCGCGCCTTCACGATTTGCTGTTCTGCTTCCGCCTTCGCCTGGGCGATGATGCGGGCGGCTTCAGCCTGGGCGTTGGACTTGATTTCCTCGGCGACCGCCTGGGCACGCTTTTCAGCGTCGGCGATGCGCTGCTGGCCGTCATTGCGGGCCTGCGCGAGTTCCTGGTCCACGCGCTTGTGCGCTGCGTCGAGTTCTGCCTTGCCCTTCTCGGCGGCGGCGAGGCCGTCGGCGATCTTCTTCGAACGTTCGTCGAGGGCGTTGATCAACGGCGGCCACACGAATTTCATCGTGAACCACGCGAGGACCAGGAACACGACCATTTGCGCAAACAGAGTTGCGTTGAGATTCACGGTGTTTCCTTATCTGCTATTCCGGAAAAATGAAACGGTAAGGCGCTCATCGAGTTGCATTCGATCAGCGCCCCAAGTCTCCGTTCCGCCCTGCGCCGGCTTGCGCCGGACGCATGTTTCCGAGAAACCTTAGCCTGCGAGCTTCGACAGGAGCGGGTTCGCGAACGCGAACAGCATTGCAACACCCACGCCGATCAGGAATGCCGCGTCGATCAGACCAGCCAGCAGGAACATCTTCGTTTGCAGCGGGTTGATGAGTTCCGGCTGACGTGCGCAGGCTTCGATGTACTTACCACCCATCAGCGCGATACCGATACAGGCGCCGATTGCACCCAGGCCGATGATGATGCCGATACCGATGGCGGTCAGACCCTGGATGTTGGCGATGTAAGCTTGCATGATCACTCCTTTGTGAAAAGACTTGGAACTGAGATTTAAAAAACTAAAACGGAAACTCTTTCTTGCACGCCGCGCTTAGTGCTTGTCGTGCGCCTGGCCGAGATACACCAGCGTCAGCATCATGAAAATGAATGCCTGCAACAGAACAATCAGGATGTGGAAGATTGCCCAGACGCTGCCCGCGATCACGTGGCCAACGAAGCCGAGGAACGTTGCGTCGCCACCGAAGCTCCACATGCTGCCGAGCAGGGCGATCAACAGGAACAACAGCTCACCCGCGTACATGTTGCCGAACAGCCGCATACCGAGGGAGACGGTCTTCGCGAGATATTCGACGATGTTGAGCGCGAGGTTCGGGATCCACAGCAGCGGGTGGGCGCCAAACGGTGCCGACAGCAGCTCATGCACAAAGCCGCCCGCGCCCTTGATCTTGATGCTGTAGTAGATCATCAGGACGAACACGCCGAGCGCGATGCCGAGCGTGCCGTTCAGGTCGGCCGTCGGGACGATGCGATGGTGGGAAATTACGTTCGACAGACCGAGCAGCTCGATGATGCGGCCCGGCAGGTCGACCGGCAGGAAGTCGAGGGAGTTCATCAGCGCGACCCACACGAACACGGTGAGCGCGAGCGGAGCGATGAAGGTACGATTGCCGTGAACGATGGCCTTCGATTGGTCTTCGACCATCTCGACGAGCATCTCGATTGCGCACTGGAAGCGGCCCGGCACGCCCGACGTCGCCTTGCGGGCGGCCAGACGCAGCACGAGGATCGTCACGATGCCGCAAACGATCGACCAGAACAGCGTGTCGAGATTCCAGACGTGGATGTCGAAAATCGACGTCTGATGCGAGGTGGAGAAATTCTGCAAGTGGTGCGCAATGTACTCGGACGGATCCGGACCGCGCGTGCCTTCGCTAGCTGCCATATCGTTAATGCCACCCAAATTGTCGAAAATCGTTTTGCCAGTTCCGCAACACGCTATTGCGGGAACGGGCCGGTGCGGTTCGTTGTCGAAACCGCACGCTGCTTGTTCCTTACCGCCAGGCCAGCGCGATCCAGTACGTCTTCAGCACGACGAGGTATGTAACGAGGAACGGCACCCAGTGCACGCCGGACCAGCCGAACGCCACTGCAGTGAACATCCCGATCGTCAGAGCGAGCTTCAGGGCTTCGCCCATCACCCAGCTCATCACGGTGGCCGAGCCACCTGCCTTCAGTCGTGCCACGAATACCGCACTGGGCACCCAGCCGATCGCTCCGCCCAGAAACGCGGATTGCGCAGCGGCGCCCGGCGACTTTGAAAACAGCCACCACGCCAGCGTTGCAACCAGGGACAGAACCACTTGCGCGAATACCACCTTATAAGGGGTCACGCGCGAGGGCTTGCTCACGTCCGGGCCGAACAGCTTTTCGGCTTCTACCCGTGTGAGCGGAACGATATTGTTATCTTGCTGCTCGGCATCCCAGTCATCATCGAATTCGCGCCGCTCGCCGGCCGCTGAAGCGGTGCGTTGCGTGCGCTGATCATCGTGCCTGTCGTCCGGCGCCTGACCCGCCATCGCAATCTTCCGCAAAATCCTTGAACCCGGCCCCAAGCTTTCTGAAAGCTTTCAGGGGTGCCTAGCTAACAAATCCGGGCGATTGTAAGCGATAGTTGCAAGTGATTCAAGGCTTTAGACGCGACAAAAACCTGCGTAAAACGACGCCTCATCATGTGAAAAAACGCGCGATTCGACGACGTACGATGACAGTTGTAAGGTCGCTTTTTTGCACCGGTATTTCTTGCTCGAAAAAATCCGGCGACGAGGGAATGGTGAGGAAACGATGCCCGGCGCGGGCGCCGGCGGGGCGGCACGATCGCCACCCAGGATCCACGCTGTGACGCGACTTCGGACCCGAGCTCCGCACGACACCCCGAACAAGCGAAACACTGTGGCCGCCCGGCCGCGACGGATGCGCGAAATCCGGACCGTCGTTGACGCAGCGAATTATCCAATCAGTTGTCATGCCACCACAGTCGATCGACTGTGGATTGCCGCACTTATCAACAGCCCCGCACCAGCGCGAATGCTGTGCGCCCTCCTCGCCACTCGAATGGCACGCCTGTGCCACGCACAGCGGCATCGCTCAACCGTGAACGAGCAGCCATGCGCCGAGTGCCGCGCTGGCGAGCGCGAACGGAATCGAGACCAGGTGGAACGGCAGCCACATGCGCGGCTCCTTCGCGAGACGCACCGCGATCAGGTTCGCCAGCGAGCCGATCGCGAAGCCGAATCCGCCGACCGATACGCCGAACGCGAGCGCGCGCCAGTCATGCGTGAACTCCGACAACAGGATCGCGGCCGGCACGTTGCTGATGCCCTGCGACAGCACGGCACCGGCCGCAAAGATGCGCAGCGGCGAATCGAGGCGCGCATGCGCAATCGCGTCATGGATGGCAGGCAGCGCCGCCGCGCTGCGCAGCACGACGAACATCAGCACGAAGATCAGCAGCAGCAGCCAGTCGATCTTCAGGACTGCGTCGCGTTTTACGACGAGCAGCACGATCGCGACGGCGACCAGGCCCGGCAGCGGATGATGCGCATCGGCGAGCAGCACGAATGCCGCGAACAGCACCGCCGCGATCAGCGCGTGCACGCGTTGTACGGGAATGGCGACGACGTCGCCGGACAGGTCGAGCGGCTTCGCGCGAAACGCGCACGCGGTCAGCACAAACAGCAGCGCCATCAGCGCGATCGCGAGCGGCCCGAGCGTGACCACGAAGTGGCCGAACGACACGCCACTCAATTGCCACAGGAAAAGATTCTGGGGATTGCCGAGCGGCGTCGCGACGGACCCCGCGTTGACCGCCAGCGCGACGACGATCACGAGCCGCCGGAACGGCAGCGGCGTCAGCGCACGCAGCGACACCATCAACGGCACGACGACGAACAGCGCGACGTCGTTGGTGAGCCACATCGACAGCACCGCGGCGAACCCGACGAGCAGCATCGCGAGCCCGCGTTCGGAATGCACGTGATGCACGATGCGGTGCGCGAGCCACATCAGGCAGCCGGACAACTCGAGCGCCTTGGTCAGCATCAAGAGGCCCGCGAGCGTCGCGACCGTCTGCCAGTCGACACGATCGGCCAACACGGAAAATGGTTGCGGACGCACCCATTGCAGCACAATCAGGCCCAGCGCGAGCACCGATAGCACGGGCTCCTGCGCAAGCCATCCGAGCCACCGGCGCGGCGCCGGTGCGCCCGTCTCTTCCATCGGCGGCCCGTTACTCTTCGGTTGCGACGTTGCCGCGCAGTCGCACGAGAATGCCCTCGAGCGCGTCGAGGTTGCCGAAGTCGATCGTCACCTGCCCTCGCCCGCGGCGGCCGAGCTTGATCTTCACCGTCGACGCGAGCAGGTCGGACAATTCCTCCTCGAGACGGCGCGTATCGCGGCCGCCGTCGTCCTTCGCCCGCGCCTTCACGGCCGGCACTTCCTTCGTCGTGTGCGTGACGAGCTTCTCGGTCTCGCGCACCGACATGCGCTTGTTGACGACCTGATGGGCGAGCGTGATCTGCGTGGCCGCATCGACGGCGAGCAGCGCACGCGCATGGCCCATGTCAAGATCGCCAGCCAGCAGCATCGTCTGCACCGGCGAAGCCAGGTTCAGCAGACGCAGCAGGTTCGACACCGCGCTGCGCGAACGGCCGACCGATTCGGCCGCCTGTTCGTGCGTGAAACCAAACTCGTCGAGCAGGCGCTGGATACCATGCGCCTCTTCAAGCGGGTTCAGGTCCTCGCGCTGAATGTTCTCGATCAGCGCCATCGCCGCGGCGGCCTGATCCGATACGTCCTTTACGAGCACCGGCACTTCATCGAGGCCCGCCAGGCGCGCCGCGCGGAAACGGCGTTCGCCTGCGATGATCTCATATTTGTCTGATGAAATGGGCCGTACCAGGATCGGCTGCATCACGCCCTGTGCGCGAATGCTTGCCGCGAGCTCCTGCAGGCTGCCTTCGTCCATCCGCGTCCGCGGCTGGTACTTGCCGGCCTGCAGCTTGCCAAGCGCGAGCGTGTTCGGTGCCCCTTCGATCTTCACCGCTTCGGTGATATCGGCACTGCCGCCGAGCAGCGCTTCGAGGCCACGTCCCAAGCCCTTCTTCTTTGGTACCGCGTTCATGTCTTTCTTCCTCGCTTCGCTCATGTCCGGATCACGACACCTCGAACGCGCGAACGCGGTCGATCATCTCGGCGCCGAACTGGAGATACGCTTGCGCACCGCGCGAGCTGCGGTCGAACACGACGCCCGGCAGCCCGTAACTCGGCGCTTCCGCCAGGCGCACGTTACGCGGAATCACCGCGTCGAACACCTTGTCGCCGAAGTGCGCTTTCAGTTGATCGGAGACTTGCTGCTGCAGCGTGATGCGCGGATCGAACATCACGCGCAGCAAGCCGATGATCTTCAGGTCACGGTTCATGTTCGCGTGAACCTGCTTGATCGTGTTGACGAGGTCCGACAACCCTTCCAGTGCGAAGTACTCGCACTGCATCGGAATCACGACACCGTGCGCCGCGCACAGCCCGTTCAGCGTCAGCAGCGACAGCGTCGGCGGGCAATCGATCAGCACGAAATCGTAGTCGTCGGTCACGCGCTCGAGCGCAGCCTTCAGCCGGCGCTCGCGGTTGTCGATGCTGATCAGTTCGATCTCGGCACCGGACAGCTCGCGGTTCGCAGGCAGCACGTCGTAGGTGACGCCGTCCGGGCGGATGCGCGCGTCGGTCACCGACACGCCGTCGACCAGCACTTCGTACACGGTCGCTTCGCAAGCAGCCTTGTCGATCCCGCTGCCCATCGTCGCGTTACCCTGCGGGTCGAGATCGATCAGCAGGACTCGTTGCTCCTGCGCTGCAAGGCTTGCGGCGAGATTGACCGATGTCGTCGTCTTGCCGACGCCCCCCTTCTGGTTCGCAACGCAGAAGATCTTTGCCATCGTTGGTGTGTTCCCTTTACCTTCAAACAAACGGCGCGCTACTGCGCGCCTGCCCTTCAATTCGCCTCGTCGACGGCCACTTCGATCAGATGCCGTTCGGCATCGAGCATCGGTACCGCCAGCCGTATCGTCTGCTTCACGCGGCTGCCTTCCGGCAATCGCGCAATCTCGTCGTCCGGGTGGACGCCCTTCATCGCCCAGATCGATCCGCCCGGCGCGACCAGATGTCGAGCAAGTTTAACGAAGTCGGACAGATCCGCGAAAGCGCGGGATACGATCATGTCGAATTTTTCCGGCACTTCGACACCCGGCTGCAGCGATTCGACCCGCCCGGTGACCACCGACAGGTTCGCGAGCTTCAGCTCCGCGCGCATCTGAGTCTGGAATGCAGACTTCTTCTGCACGATATCGTTCAGCGTGATCTGCCAGTCCGGCTCCACGATCGCCAGCACGATACCAGGCAATCCGCCGCCCGAGCCGACGTCGAGCACGCGGGCCGATGCACGGCCACGCAGATGCGAGACGATGGAGAGCGAATCGAGGATGTGCTGGATCAGCATCTGCTTCGGGTCGCGGATCGCGGTCAGGTTGTAGACCGCGTTCCACTTGCCGAGCAGCGCGACATAGTCGAGCAGCTGGTTGTGTTGTGCATCCGTCAATGCGAGGTCGAGCGCCGTCGTGCCTTCGACGAGCATCTGTTCCAGTACGTCCCGATTAACCGCCGGCGCGCGACGCGCCGTCATTGTTGCGTCGGGACGGCGCCGTCCCCCTGCTCCGTTGCCGCTTCGGCAGTGCCATTACGGCGGCCCAGGCCGCGGCGCTTCAGGTGCACCATCAGCAGCGAGATCGCGGCCGGCGTGACACCCGAGATACGCGATGCCTGCCCGATCGTTTCCGGCCGGAACTCGTTGAGCTTCTGGCTCACCTCGAACGACAAACCACGGACTTCACGGTAATCGATACCGTCCGGCAGGCGCGTGTTCTCGTTCGCATCGTTGCGTTCGATCTCGGAGGCCTGGCGCTCGATATAGCCCTGGTACTTGATGCCGATCTCGACCTGTTCCTTGATCTGCTCGAGCAGCACCGGATCGTCGGCCAGCGGCTCTGCAGGGCCGCATTCGCCGCCCTTCAGCCCGCAAACGCCGTCGTAGCTGATACCCGGACGGCGCAGCAGCTCGGCGAGGCTGTACTCGTGATCGATCGCCTTGCCGAGCAGCGCGGTCGCCTCTTCCGCCGGCAACGTCTTCGGCGTGACCCACGTCGACTTCAGGCGTTCGGTTTCACGTGAAACAGCGTCGCGTTTCCGGCTGAATGCATCCCAGCGCGCGTCGTCGACGAGCCCCAGTTCGCGGCCGATTTCGGTCAGGCGCATGTCGGCATTGTCTTCACGCAGGCTGAGACGATACTCGGCGCGGCTCGTGAACATCCGGTACGGCTCGGCCACACCACGCGTCACGAGATCGTCGACCAGCACGCCAAGGTAGGCCTGGTCACGGCGCGGGCACCATGCGTCCTTCTCCTGCACATAGCGGCCCGCATTGAGGCCGGCCAGCAGACCCTGAGCGGCCGCTTCTTCATAGCCGGTCGTCCCGTTGATCTGGCCCGCAAAGAACAGCCCGTTGATCGCCTTCGTCTCGAGCGACGCCTTCAGCGCGCGCGGGTCGAAGTAGTCGTACTCGATCGCGTAGCCGGGGCGCAGGATATGCGCGTTCTCGAGGCCACGCATCGAATGCACTAGCTCGAGCTGGACGTCGAACGGCAGGCTCGTCGAGATCCCGTTCGGGTAGAACTCGTTGGTCGTCAGCCCTTCCGGCTCCAGGAAGATCTGGTGCGATTCCTTCGATGCGAACCGGTGGATCTTGTCCTCGATCGACGGGCAGTAGCGCGGCCCGACGCCTTCGATCACGCCTGTATACATAGGCGAACGGTCGAGACCGCCACGAATGATGTCGTGCGTGCGCTCGTTCGTATGCGTCACCCAGCACGGCAGCTGCTGCGGATGCTGCTCCGCGCGGCCCAGGAACGAGAAGACGGGGACCGGATCGAGATCGCCCGGCTGTTCGGTCAGCTGCGAGAAATCGATCGAGCGGCCATCGATACGCGGCGGCGTACCGGTCTTCAGGCGGCCCTGCGGCAGCTTCAGTTCCTTCAGGCGCGACGACAGCGACACGGCCGCCGGATCGCCCGCGCGACCGCCCGTGTAGTTGTTCAGGCCGACGTGGATCTTGCCGTCGAGGAACGTACCGGCGGTCAGCACGACCGCACGGGCGCGGAAGCGGATGCCGATCTGCGTGACGGCGCCCACCACGCGGTCGCCTTCGACCATCAGATCGTCGACGGCCTGCTGGAACAGCCAGAGATTCGGCTGATTCTCGAGCCGGTGGCGGATCGCGGCCTTGTACAGGATGCGATCGGCCTGCGCACGCGTCGCGCGCACCGCCGGCCCCTTCGACGAATTGAGGATCCGGAACTGAATACCGCTCTCGTCCGTCGCGGCTGCCATTGCGCCGCCCAGCGCATCGACTTCCTTGACCAGATGGCCCTTGCCAATGCCGCCGATCGACGGATTGCAGCTCATCTGCCCGAGCGTTTCAATGTTGTGGGTCAGCAGCAGTGTCTTTGCGCCCATGCGGGCGGACGCCAGCGCAGCTTCGGTGCCGGCATGACCGCCACCGACGACGATGACGTCAAATTCTGTGGGAAAAAGCATGGTGGATTCCGTCCGCAGGACTGCGCACGAACCTATCTGAGAAATGTATGGGCCGAATTATAGCGGGTTCGCTTTTCACCCGAATGCCGTCCGAATGGTAGGGTCTGTGCATTTCGACGATTTTTCAGCCAGAACCCGATGAATCTGTGGTTCGGAGCCCACTGCTGCGGAGCCTCCGGCCCACCCGCCGCGCACAGTTGCACCTGTGCAGAGATCCACTTGCCGGGAGATTTCACGTGGAACATACAACCCGTTCGAGGCCTGTGCCCCACCCAAGACCTCGGACGAAACACTCTGTGCAACCACACCCGCCCTCTTCCTCACAGAATTTTCGCCGGTTCGCTAGATACTTATCCCCAGTGACGCGGCATATCGTCGGCCGGTGGAACAAGCGGCAAGCTCCCACGCGTGAGATATCGGATCGTCATCTGTGCCGCGAACACCTCACCCACTGCTAACGCACAGCGCTTTTGATTGTTCCTCCGGTACTTATCCCCTGGTTGTTAACTGTGGATGTATCGGCATCACCGCTCACCCCAAAAACAAAAACGGCGTGTTTCACGTGAAACACGCCGCCCGTTTCCCGCCAACCGCACCTCCGATCAAGCCGTTTTCTTCGCCAACCCGAGGTACGTTTCGATCACGCGCGGGTTCTGCGCGAGTTCGGCCGCCGGCCCTTCCAGCGCAAACTCACCCGTCTCCAGCACGTAGCCGTAGTCGGAGATCTGCAGCGCCGCCCGCGCATTCTGCTCGATCAGCAGCGTCGCCACGCCCGTACCGCGCAACGCGCTGATGATATGAAAGATCTCTTTCACGATCAGCGGCGCCAGCCCGAGGCTCGGCTCGTCGAGCATCAGCAGGTCGGGCTTGCCCATCAGCGCGCGGCCAACCGCGAGCATCTGTCGCTCGCCGCCGGACAGCGTGCCCGCTGCCTGCTTGCGCCGCTCCTTCAACCGCGGAAACAGCGCAAACACGTGATCGAGCTGGTCGAGGAAGTTCGCTTCGCCGGCCTGCTTGCGCCGATACGCCCCCAGCACGAGGTTGTCTTCGACCGTCATCGTGCTGAACAGCTCACGCTTTTCCGGCACGAGGCACATCCCGCGTGCGACACGCTGCTCGACCGGCAATGCGCCGACGTCGTGACCGCGGTACACGACCGCGCCCGACGCATGCCCGGTCACCGGCAGCGCGCCCATGATCGCGTTCAGCAGCGTCGATTTGCCAGCCCCGTTCGGGCCGATCACGCTGACGATCTGCCCCGCACCAACCTTGATTGCCGCGCCATGCAGCGCCTCGACCTTCCCGTACCGGACCGCCAGCCCGCGCACTTCGAGAATCGGCATCGTCGTGTCCGTCATCACTCCACCCCGCCCAGATACGCTTCGAGCACCGCCGGATCCTGCTGCACATCCTGCGGCAGCCCTTCCGCGATCCGCGTGCCGAATTCCATCACCACCAGTCGGTCGGTGAGATTCATCACGAAATCCATGTCGTGTTCCACGAGCAACACGCTCATGCCTTCCGCCTTCAGCCGCCGCAGCAGGTCGGCGAGTTGCTGCTTCTCCTGATAACGCAGCCCGGCGGCCGGCTCGTCGAGCAGCAACAGTGTCGGGTCGCAGCACAGCGCCCGTGCGATTTCGAGAATCCGCTGCTGGCCCAGTGCGAGGCTACCCGCTTCGTCGTACATGTGCTTTTCGAGCCCGACGCGGCGGATCTGCTGTGCGGCCTCGGCCAGCAACTGCGCTTCCTCGTGGGCATTGAGCCGCGCGACGCTGCGCCACACGCCCGTATGGCCACGCAGGTGTGCTCCGATCGCGACGTTCTCGAGCACCGTCATCGCCGGCAACAGCTTCACGTGCTGGAACGTCCGGCCAATGCCGCGGCGGACGATCTGGCGCGATGTCAGCCCGTCGATGCGCTCGCCACGGAACGTGATCGTGCCGCCCGTCGGCTTCAGCACGCCCGTCACGAGGTTGAACGTGGTCGACTTGCCGGCGCCGTTCGGGCCGATCAGCCCGATGATCTGCCCCGCTTTCACATCGAAGCTGACGTCATTGACGGCCACGAGCCCGCCGAACTGCTTGCGCGCGTTGTCGACGACGAGCAGCGGCTCGCCGGCCGTCGGCTTCGCGCGTTGCGGCAACGGATCGGCATGCTCGGGCACGTGCGCACGCGGCCCGCGCGGAAACAGCCTGGCGACGAACGGCCATACGCCCTGGCGCGCGTACTGCAGCAGCAGCACCATCAGCACGCCGAACACGATGATCTCGAAGTTGCCTTCGGAGCCGAGCAGCTTCGGCAGCAGCGTCTGCAGGTAGTCCTGCAGCACGGTCAGGATCGCGGCACCGAGCACCGCGCCCCACACGTGCGACACGCCACCCACCACGGCCATGAACAGGAACTCGATCCCGTGGTTCAGCCCGAACGGCGTCGGGTTCACCGCACGCTGCAGGTGTGCGTACAGGAAGCCCGATACGGCCGCGAGCACGGCCGCATAGACGAAGATCACGACGCGCATCCACGCGGTGTTCACGCCCATCGCCTCGGCCATCACGCCCCCGCCGCGCAGCGCGCGGATCGCGCGGCCCGGGCGGCTGTTCAGCAGGTTCTGCACCGACACGATCGCGGCCAGCACGACAGCCCAGATCAGGAAGTACAGGCTGCGGCCGCTTTCGAGCTCGATGCCGAACAGGTTCAGCGCCGGAATCCCGTTGATCCCGTCGTACTTGCCGAGCAGTTCGAGGTTGCCGAACAGGTAGAACAGCGCGAGGCCCCACGCGATCGTGCCGAGCGGCAGGAAGTGACCGGACAGCCTCATCGTGACCGCGCCGAGCACGAGCGCGACGAGCGCCGTCAGCACGACGCCGACGATCAGCGCGAGCCACGGCGATACGCCGTAGCGCGTCGTCAGGAGCGCGGTCGCATAGGCGCCAATGCCGACGAACGCGGCCTGCCCGAAGCTCGTCATCCCGCCGACGCCCGTGAGCAGCACGAGCCCGATCGCGACGATCGCGTAGAGGCCGATGTAGTTCAGCAGCGTGATCCAGTATTCAGGCACCTGCAGCGCGCCGGGCAGCACCGGCAGCGCGAACAGCACCACGAGAAACACCCAGAAGGTCTTTTTGCGTACCATCGTCTTCATCGTGTCACTCCTCTTCCTCTTCCGCGTGCGGCGTGGCGAAGCTCCGCCACAGCAGCACCGGAATGATCAGCGTGAACACGATCACCTCCTTGTAGGCGCTCGCCCAGAACGACGAATACGATTCGAGCACGCCGACGAGCAGCGAGCCCGCGGCCGCGAGCGGATAGCTGACGAGCCCGCCGATGATCGCGCCGACGAAACCCTTCAGGCCGATCAGGAACCCCGAGTCGTAGTAGACCGTCGTCAGCGGCCCGACGAGGATCCCGGACAGCACGCCGAGCCCCGCCGCGAACGTGAACGCGAGTCGCCCTGCCTCGGTCGTGCCGATGCCGACGAGCCGCGCGCCGAGCCGGTTCACCGACGTCGCGCGCAGCGCCTTGCCGGCGATCGTGCGGCCGAAGTACACGTAGAGCGCGCCGATCAGCACGAGCGCCGTCACGACGACCAGGATGCTCTGCACCGACACGGTCATGCTGCCGATCGACACCGACGCATCCGAGAAGCCGTTGGTGCGCGAGCCTTCCGCGCCGAACATCACGAGCCCGAGGCCGACCATCGCGAAGTGGACGGCAACCGACACGATCAGCAGCAGCAACGTCGTGCCTTCAGCGATCGGCTGGTAGACGAGCCGGTAGACGAACGGCCCCATCGGCACGACGATCGCGAGCGTCAGCGCGATCTGCGCAAGCATCGGCAGCGGCTGCACGGCGAAGCTGCGCGTGATCGCGAACACCGCGAGCGGCAGCAGGATGTAGCGGCTGCCGAGTGTCGCGAGCGTGCGGCCGAGCTGATGGCGCCGTTCGCGATGGCGGATCAGGCCGCCGACTTCGAGCAGGAAGCACGCGATGCCCATCACGAACAACAGCCAGCAGGTGGCGGGAAATTTCTGCGCCTGCAACGCGGCAAGCGTCAGCGCACCGTAGGCGACGAATTCGCCCTGTGGAATGAAGATCACCCGCGTGACGGAAAACACCAGTACGAGCGCCAGCGACAGCAATGCATATATGGCGCCGGTCGTGATGCCGTCTTGCGCGAGGATCGCTGCAATCGAGAGATCCATACGTTTCGTGTATCGAGAAGGCTGCAGAGAAACGGAAGACGGGAACGGCCGGGGCGCACGGGCCGCAAGATCGGCGCGTCGGGCGCCACACAGCGAGCCCCGGTGGTTCCACACGACATGGGCACGGTCGCGGGCCCGTCAGGCCCGGCGCCCTGCCGACGGCATGCACGGCGCCATTCGCGCCGCGCACGCCGGTTTCACGTGATGCTTACTCGGCCTGCAGCTTCCACTTGCCGTCGACGATCTGCACCATCACGCGCGCCCGCGTGTCGAAGCCGTTGTGATCGGTCGGCGTCATGTTGATCACGCCGTGCGACACGGGCAGGTCCTTCACGTTCTCGATCGACGCGCGCAGCGCCTCGCGGAACGCTTCGGTGCCCGGCTGGCCCTTCTTCAGCGCTTCCGGAATCGCACGCTGCAGCAACAGCCCCGCATCCCACGCATGGCCGCCGAACGTCGCCAGCGAGCCCGCGCCGTACGCCTTCTCGTACGCGGCCTTGTAGCCGAGCGCCGGCTTCTTCACCGGGTTCGAATCCGGCAGTTGGTCGGTCACGAGCACCGGGCCGGCCGGCAGGATCT
Source organism: Burkholderia sp. Ac-20384 (assembly GCF_017104605.1). NCBI lineage: Bacteria > Pseudomonadati > Pseudomonadota > Betaproteobacteria > Burkholderiales > Burkholderiaceae > Burkholderia > Burkholderia sp. Ac-20384. The sequence goes on from NZ_JAAGPE010000024.1 coordinate 24,016, forward strand.
CGCCTTCGCAATCCTTGCCGCACACGCGCAGGAAGTCGTTGTTCGCGACGCCGTGCGTCTGGTACACCTTGCCCTTGTAGCCGCGCTCCTTCAGCGTCTTCGCCGGCAGCGCCGCCGGCGTGCCCGAGCCGGCGATCAGCACCGCATCCGGATTCGAGCCCATCAGCTTCAGCACCTGCCCCATCACCGATGCATCGGTGCGGTTGTAGCGCTCGTTCGACACGACCTTCAGGCCGTTCTTCGCGGCGGCCGCGTCGAACGTTTTGTACCAGCTGTCGCCGTACGCGTCCGCGAAGCCGATGAAGCCGACCGTCTTCACGCCGTGCTTCGCCATGTAGCCGGCGATCGCGTCGGCCATCAGCTGGTCGTTCTGCGGCACCTTGAACATCCACGCACGCTTCGCATCCATCGGCGAGATGATCTGGGCGCTCGCCGCGAGCGAGATCGTCGGCGTCTTGCCCTGCGACACGGGGTCGAGCATCGCGAGCGAGTTCGGCGTGACGGACGAGCCGATGATCGCGTCGACGTGGTCTTCATCGATCAGCTTGCGCACGTTCTGCACCGCGCGACTCGTATCGGATGCGTCGTCGAGCACGATGTACTGCACGCTCTTGCCGGCAATTTCCTTCGGCAGCAGCGCGATCGTGTTCTTTTCCGGAATCCCGAGCGACGCGGCCGGCCCGGTGGCCGACAGCGTCACGCCGATCTTCACCTGCGCCGACGCCGTTGCCGCCGCACACACGAGGCCCGCGGCGAGCACGGCCTCCATCCATCGATTCATCTTCATTTACGTTGTCTCCAAACGCTGCTCGAAAAAGCCACGGGTCGCTCGGGCGGCTCCCGGTCCCCAAAACAAGTTAATAATTTAACTATCTCGCCTTGCCACGCCTACGCTCGTTTTCCCGTGAAACACCTCACCTTCAACCGCGCACGAACAGCACCGCGCGCGGACGCACCGGGCGGCGGTCGAAACGGTCGTTCGACCGTCACGATGCGCAGCAGCGGTGTCGTCTGGATGAAGAAAGCGGAGAAATGCGGAATCGTGCAGGCAATCGATGTATGCACAACGATCAAGGAAAGGCACGTCGATCCGGCCTGATGCGACCAGGCCCGCGATCGGCGCATGATCGGGAAGCCGGTCGCTCATGCGAATGCGGATGCAGATGCGGATATCGATACGGATGCGCACGCAACGACCGGCGACGGCGCCGGAACGCGCCTACAGGCCGCAGAACGGCTCGGGAAGGCCGCCGCGACCGCAGCCCAACCCCACGACGAACGAACGGCACCCGCCGCCCTTCCTGCCCCGATCCATCGTCCTGCGCTGCTCATCCAACCGTACTCCCTCTTCTGCATTCTGCTTGTAGGAGAACTGCCGACCGATTTTCCCGACCGCGCGGTCGGCGAAAGCTGAGTGTAACGGACGCGTTTTGCGCACGCCAACCGGGTTAGCCCGAACGGCCGGCGCACGGCTGCGCATCGTCTGCGAACGAATCGCGGGAAAGCGGAAAGTGGAAAACGGGGGGACGCGGCGAAGCGCGGAAGAAACGCGGTGCGAACGCAAGCGCGGAATACGGCAATCGCGCAGGCCGATGCACCATCGGTGGAAATCCGTGCACGCAAATGAAAAAGCGCTGTTGGATTCCGTCCAACAGCGCTTTGGGGTCCGGGCACTTTGTGCCTCGATTGTCTCCTCGTTCTCCACCTGCAAATTCGTTTCGCGGTGCATCAGAACTAGGACGAAGATTAAAGGACCTTTCACACTGCGACAACTTAGCATTTACCCCTATGGTGCATCGCCGCACGAAAATGGGGCACCAGCCTGCCGCGTGGCGCCGGCCCGAGCCCGCTGCGACGCCCTTCCGAAGCATGCCGGATGGTGCTTCGCATCAACGCCCGGTGACGCGCGCCGCACGCATTCAGGATGCCCTGAGCGGCTTGATCCGGGCGACCATTTCGCCGACGATGCCGCGCCGGAATGCGAGCACGCATGCGATGAAGATCAACCCCGTGACGATCGTCGCCGATTCGCCGAGCGAATGGAACCACGCGACGCCGGTCGTCGATGCGAGCCATTCGCCGATGTCGCCGAGCCGGTCTTCGAGCGCAACGATCAGCGCCGCGCCCAGCAGCGGCCCGAACAGCGTGCCCATCCCGCCGACGAGCGTCATCAGCACGACGAGCCCCGACATCGTCCAGTACGCGTCCGACAGCGTCTCGAAGCCGAGCACGAGCACCTTCAGCGAACCGGCCAGCCCCGCGATGCCCGCCGACAGGATGAACGCGAGCAGCTTGAAGCGGTCGGTGTCGTAGCCGAGCGAGATCGCGCGCGCTTCGTTCTCCTTGATCGCGACGAGCACCTGGCCGAACGGCGAATGCACGACCCGCACGATGAACGCGCACGCGGCGACGACCACCGTCAGCACGACGTAGTACAGCGCGACGTCGTTCGACAGGTCGAGCAGCCCGAACAGGTGGCCGCGCGGCACGCCCTGCAGCCCGTCCTCGCCGTGCGTGAACGGCGCCTGCAGGTAGATGAAGTAGACCATCTGCGCGAACGCGAGCGTGATCATCGCGAAGTAGATGCCCTGCCGCCGGATCGCAAACAGCCCGACGACGAGCCCAAGCAGCGTCGCGGCGACGGTACCGGCGAGCACGCCGAGCTCCGGCGTGAAACCGAGCGTCTGTATCGAATAACCGGTCGCATAGCCGGCGGTCGCGAGGAACATCGCATGGCCGAACGACAGCAGCCCCGTATAGCCGATCAGCAGGTTGAACGCGGCCGCGAACAGCGCGAACGTGAGCACCTTCATCACGAACACCGGGTACGCGCCGATGAACGGCGCGGCGAGCAGTGCGGCGAGCAGCACGCCGTAGAGCACTTTTCTCTGCATCATTTTTCCTTGCCGAAGAGGCCCGCCGGGCGGAACAGCAGCACGATCGCCATGATCACGAACACGACGGTGGCCGACGCTTCGGGATAGAACACCCGCGTGAAACCCTCGATCACGCCGAGCAGCAGGCCCGTGACGATCGAGCCGAGGATCGAGCCCATCCCGCCGATCACGACCACCGCGAACACGGTAATGATCATCGGCTGGCCCATCAGCGGCGACACCTGGATCACCGGTGCGGCCAGCACGCCCGCGAACGCGGCGAGCGCGACGCCGAAACCGTAGGTGAGCGTGATCATCATCGGCACGTTCACGCCGAATGCCTCGACGAGCTTCGGGTTCTCGGTGCCCGCGCGCAGGTAGGCGCCCAGGCGCGTCTTCTCGATCACGAACCACGTCGCGAGACACACCGCGAGCGATGCGACGACGACCCACGCGCGGTAGTTCGGCAGGAACATGAAGCCGAGGTTGGTGGCGCCGGACAGCTGCGACGGCACGTCGTACGGCTGGCCGGACGATCCGTAGATCGACCGGAATACGCCTTCGACGACCAGCGTGAGCCCGAACGTGAGCAGCAGCCCGTACAGGTGATCGAGCTTGTACAGCCAGCGCAGCATCGAGCGCTCGATCAGGATCCCGAACGCGCCGACCACCAGCGGCGCGATCACGAGCATCGCCCAGTACGGCAGCCCGAAATACGACAGGCCCATCCACGCGAGCATCGCGCCCAGCATGAACAGCGCGCCGTGCGCGAAGTTGATCACGTTGAGCAGCCCGAAGATCACCGCGAGCCCGAGGCTCAGGATCGCGTAGAACGAGCCGTTGACGAGCCCGAGCAGCAACTGGCTCAGCATCGCCGGCAACGGAATGCCAAAGATTTCCATCGACTTAGCCGTCAGAATGAGTTTCGTTGCGCGCGCAACCTTCTAGCGCTGCGTACGCGGGCGGCGCAGCGGGCACATCGCTGCGGCCGCCACCGAGCGGCGCGCCCGTGCGCGCCGCTACGCCCTGCTTACTTCCACAACGCGCAACGCGATTCCTGCTTGGTCCCGAACGCCTGTTCGCCCGGAATCGTCGCGAGCACCTTGTAGTAATCCCACGGCTCCTTCGACTCCGACGGCTTCTTCACTTCCATCAGGTACATGTCGTGGATCATGCTGCCGTCCGTGCGGATGTAGCCCTTCGCGTAGAAGTCGTTGATCTTGATCTTCTTCAGCTCGGCCATCACCTTGTCGGAGTCGGTCGTGCCGGCCGCCTGGACGGCCTTCAGGTAGGTCGTCACCGACGAGTAGTCGGCTGCCTGCAGGCTCGACGGCATCTTCTTCATCTTGCCGAAGTAGCGCTGCGCCCACTGGCGCGACGCCGCGTCACGGTTCCAGTACCAGCTGTCGGTCAGCACGAGGCCCTGCGTCGTCTCGAGGCCGAGGCTGTGCACGTCGTCGATGAACATCAGCAGCGCGGCGAGCTTCATCGTCTTCGTGATGCCGAATTCCTTCGCGGCCTTGATCGAGTTGATCGTGTCGCCGCCCGCGTTCGCAAGGCCGAGGATCTGCGCCTTCGACGCCTGCGCCTGCAGCAGGAACGACGAGAAATCCGACGCGGACAGCGGGTGACGCACCGTGCCGAGCACCTGGCCGCCGTTCGCCTTCACGACATCCGACGTGTTCTTCTCGAGCGCCTTGCCGAACGCGTAATCGGCGGTCAGGAAGAACCACGTCTTGCCGCCCTGCTTCACCACCGCCGAACCGGTGCCCTTCGCGAGCGCCATCGTGTCGTATGCGTAGTGGACCGTGTACGGCGTGCACTGCTCGTTGGTCAGCGTGTCGGCGCCCGCGCCGATGTTGATGTAGACCTTCTTCTTCTCAGCCGCGACCTGGTTCATCGACAGCGCGGTGGCGGAGTTCGTGCCGCCGACCAGCAGGTCGAGCCCGCCGCGGTCCATCCATTCGCGCGCCTTCGACGCGGCGATGTCGGCCTTGTTCTGGTGATCGGCATAGACGACCTCGATCGGCTTGCCGAGCACCTTGCCGCCGAAGTCGGCGACCGCCATGCGGATCGCTTCGAGACCGCCCTGCCCGTCGATATCCGCGTAAAGCCCCGACATGTCGGTGATGAAGCCGATCTTCACGGTATCCGCGGCCTGCGCGGCGCCGGCGGTGAACGCGGCAGTCGCGAGCGCGAGACAGGCGTGTGCGAGGGTCTTCATTTTCATTGACGTCTCCTGTTGTTCTGATGCGTTGTGGTTGTTCGAAGCCGCCACGGCTAGCGGCGAGAGAGACGGGGCGGCGTCACACCCCGAGCAGGTCGTGCAGGGTCGGCATCTTGCTTTCCAGTTCGGCCGCCTGGAAATGTTCGACGATGCTGCCGTGCTCCATCACGTAGAACCGGTCGGCGAGCGGTGCCGCGAAGCGGAAATTCTGTTCGACCATCACGATCGTGTAGCCGCGCGCCTTGAGCGCGACGATCATCCGCGCCAGCGCCTGCACGATCACCGGGGCGAGGCCTTCGGAAATCTCGTCGAGCAGCAGCAGGTTCGCGCCGGTGCGCAGGATCCGCGCGACCGCGAGCATCTGCTGCTCGCCGCCTGAGAGCCGCGTGCCCTGGCTCTGCCGGCGCGACGCGAGGTTGGGGAACATCGTGTAGATCTCGTCGATCGACATCGCGTGGTCGCGCGAACCGATCGGCGGCGGCAGCATCAGGTTCTCCTCGCACGACAGGCTCGAGAAGATCCCGCGCTCCTCCGGGCAGTAGCCGATGCCGAAATGCGCGATGCGGTGCGTCGCGAGGCCGATCGTCTCGTTGCCCGCGACCTTGATCGACCCGCTGCGGCGGCCCGTGAGGCCCATGATCGCGCGCAGCGTCGTCGTGCGGCCCGCGCCGTTGCGGCCGAGCAGCGTGACGACCTCGCCGCGATGCACCGTCAGGTCGACACCGTGCAATATGTGGGATTCCCCGTACCAGGCCTCCAGGCCCGTGATCTCCAGCGCGGGCGTGCCGCTTTCGACGCCGCTCAATTCGCGTTCCTCCCGTTCGCTGTGCTTCATGCGTGCGCCCCCGCGAGCGCCGCGTCGGCGCTGCCCATGTAGGCCTCGATGACGAGCGGATTCTTCGACACTTCCGCATACGAGCCTTCGGCCAGCACCTCGCCGCGTTGCAGGACGGTGATCGTGTCGGAGATGCCCGCGATCACGTTCATGTTGTGCTCGACCATCAGGATCGTGCGGCCGCTCGCGACCTTCTTGATCAGTGCGGTCACGCGATCGACGTCCTCGTGGCCCATCCCCTGCGTGGGCTCGTCGAGCAGCATCAGTTCGGGCTCCATCGCGAGCGTGGTCGCGATCTCCAGCGCGCGCTTGCGGCCGTATGCGAGCTCGACGGTCGGCACCTGCGCGAAATCGGTGAGACCGACCTGCGTGAGCAGGTCCATCGCGCGGTCGTCGAGCCGCTTCAGCGTGCGTTCGCTGCGCCAGAAATGGAATTCGGTGCCGAGCGCGCGCTGCAGGCCGATGCGCACGTTCTGCAGCGCGGTCAGGTGCGGGAATACCGCCGAGATCTGGAACGAGCGGATGATGCCGCGCCTCGCAACCTGCGCGGGCCGCTCGTCGGTGATGTCGATGCCGTTGAAGACGATCTGGCCGGCCGTCGGCGTCAGGAATTTGGTGAGGAGGTTGAAGCAGGTGGTCTTGCCCGCGCCGTTCGGTCCGATCAGCGCATGGATCGCACCGCGACGCACACGCAGGTTCACGCCGTTGACGGCCGTGAAACCCCTGAATTCCTTGGTCAGTCCGCGTGTTTCCAGAATCGTGTCGCCGAGAATCATGTTCCCTTCCGTACGAAGTCAGGCGAAGCACCGGGAAGATTCGCGAGAAGCGTCCGCGAAACAGGTCAGCGGATGAGCGGGCTGCCCCGGGCGCCGTGTTACGCCTCGAGGGTGGTCTCCCGCGCCGACGCGTATGCACACTGCGCCACATTGTCTCGCCGTTGGTGCAGTGCAATCATCGGGATTTGCACTTATAGGGCTGGCCGCCATGTCGCGTGCGGCTGTGCACGGTTTTTCACGCCGTTTTTTTGACACGTGCATCATCGACCGTTGCCCGCCGCACGCCCGGCAGGCGCGCAACAAAAAAGCCGTGCGGCGGCACGGCTTGCATGGATCTTGCCGGCGAACCGGCGTGTTCGGCACCATCAGCATCGGCACCGGCGCTGCAACGGCAGCTTGTTTCGCATAGCGAATCAGCGGGCGTCATCGTGACGGCCCGCTGTCGTGCGTGTCAGCGTTCCGTCACGCGGCCGTCACCGCCGGCTCCGTGCGCACCGGCGTCGCTTCGCGCGCCGCGCGGCGATCGGCACGAATCATGTCGCTCGCGCGCTCGGCGATCATCAGCGTCGGCGAATTGGTGTTGCCCGACGTAATGAACGGCATCACCGATGCATCGACGATCCGCAGCCCGGCGATGCCACGCACGCGCAGCCGGCTGTCGACCACTGCGCGCTCGTCGTCCGCACGCCCCATCCGGCAGGTGCCGACCGGATGAAAGATCGTCGTGCCGACCGCGCCGGCCGCCTCGATCAGCTCGGCTTCGCTCCGGTACTGCAGGCCGGGCAGGATTTCCTCGGGACGATAGCGTGCGAGCGCCGGCGCGGACGCGATCCGGCGCGTGAGCCGCAGCGCGTTCGCGGCAACATGGCGATCGTGGTCGGTCGACAGATAGTTCGGCGCGATCGCAGGTGCCGCGCCCGGATCGGCGCTCGCGATATGCACGCTGCCGCGCGACGTCGGCCGCAAATGGCACACGGACGCCGTAAACGCGTTGAAGCTGTGCAGCGGCTCGCCGAAGCGTTCGAGCGACAGCGGCTGCACGTGGTATTCGAGATCGGGGCGCGTGAGCGCGGGGTCATCGGGATCGGATCTGGCGAACGCGCCGAGCTGCGACGGCGCCATCGACATCGGCCCGCGCTGCAACAACGCATATTCGGCGCCGATCATCAGCTTGCCCCACCAGTGCGCGGACAGCGTGTTGAGCGTGCGCACGCCTTCGACGCGAAACGCCATCCGCAATTGCAGGTGATCCTGCAGGTTTTCACCGACGCCCGGCAGATCCTGCACGACGTCGATGCCGAGCGCCTGCAGCCGCTGGCCGTCGCCGATACCCGACAGTTCGAGCAGCTGCGGCGAATTCACCGCGCCGGACGTCAGCAGCACCTCCGAGCGCGCCCGTGCAACGTAATCGGTGCCGCCGCCGTGATATTCGACGCCGACCGCGCGCCGCCCGTCGAAGATCACGCGCTGCGCCTGCGCGCCGGTGATCACGGTCAGGTTCGGGCGCGCCATCGCGGGCCGCAGGAACGCCTTCGACGTATTCCAGCGCACGCCGCGCTTCTGGTTCACCTCGAAATAGCCGACCCCGGCATTGTCGCCACGGTTGAAATCGTCGGTTGCCGGGATGCCCGTCTGCTGCGCAGCCTGCGCGAACGATTCGAGGATCTCCCAGCGCAGCCGCTGCTTCTCGACGCGCCAGTAGCCGCCCGCGCCGTGCGCGTCGCTCTCGCCCGCATAGTGATCCTCGCTGCGCTTGAAGATCGGCAGCACGCTGTCCCACGACCAGCCGGCGTCGCCGGTTTCCTGTGCCCAGCTGTCGTAATCCTCGCGCTGGCCACGCATGTAGATCATCCCGTTGATCGACGAGCAGCCGCCGAGCACGCGGCCGCGCGGATACGACAGCGCACGGCCGTTGAGCGCCGCTTCGGGCTGCGTCTTGTACAGCCAGTCGGTGCGCGGGTTGCCGATGCAATACAGATAGCCGACCGGGATATGGATCCAGTGATAGTCGTCCTTGCCGCCCGCTTCGAGCAGCAGCACATGGATATCGGGATCTTCGGTCAGGCGGTTCGCGAGCACGCAGCCCGCGGTGCCCGCGCCGACGATCACGTAATCGAATTCGCCTTCTAGCGTGCGTTGGGTAGTCACGGTTTGTCTCCTGTCACGCGGCGCAACGCCGCGCGTCATTTCCAGCATAGTGCGTCGCGAGCCACGCTTGCGGCCCCGCGCGCCACGACCGATGAAGCGTACTCCGGCCGCCGGCCGCCGATCCAATGAGTTATGCTGAACTGCGTTATAAGCTGCGCTCATATCACGACGATGGATCTCACCCTGCTCCGTGCGTTCGCAACGGTCGCGCGCGAAGGCAACCTGACACGCGCCGCCGTACACCTGCACCTGACGCAGCCAGCGGTCAGCCTGCAGATCAAGCATCTGCAGGAAACGCTCGGCGTCACGCTGTTTACACGCACGTCGCGCGGGCTCGCTCTCACGCGCGACGGTCAGACGCTGTTGCCGCATGCGGAACGCGCGCTCGCCGCGGCCGCCGACGTGCAGCGCGCCGCTGCTGCGCTGCGGCACGAGGTGCGCGGCAGGCTGCGGATCGGCACGATCCTCGATCCGGGTTTCCTGCGGCTCGGCGGCTTCCTGCGCGCGCTCGTCGAAACCCATCCTCAGATCGAGACGGCGCTGCGGCACGGGATGTCGGGCTGGGTGATCGAACAGGTGCGCACGCAGGCGCTCGACGTCGGCTACTACATCGGCCGTCCGGGCGAGGACGACCCGCTCGACGGCGCACTGTTCCACACCGTCACGCTCACGCATTTCCAGTACCGCGTGCTTGCGCCCGCCGGCTGGAAGGAGCGCGTGCAGCGCGCCCACGACTGGCGCTCGCTTGCCGCGCTGCCGTGGATCTGGACGCCGCCGGCGTCCGCGCACCACCGGCTGCTGTCGCGGCGCTTCGCCGATGCCGGCGCGCAGCCGCTCAAGGTGGCCGAGGTCGACCAGGAGCAGTCGATGCTCGATCTCGTCAAATCGGGGATCGGGTTGACGCTCGCGCGCGACTCGACCGCGCTGGCCGAAGCGCACGCGCATGCGCTGACGATCGTCGAGCCCGTGACGGTGCCGACCGAACTGACGTTCGTGGCACTCGCCGAGCGGTGCGACGAACCGGCGATCGCGGCGGCACTGCGGCTGATCGAGGCGCAATGGTCGATATGAGTGTCGCTGATAGCGCTACGGCCGGCCAAGCATCGGGCGCCAACGCCTGACACATCGCCGGTCTGCAGCCGGCGGCCGTGCGGGCCATCACGTGTGCGTGAACGGCGAAATCACGGGGCCGAACGCCCGGCCGCGTCGTGTCGCCGCGGCCCACCGCTCGTCACGCCACCTTCGCGGGCTTTTTGCTAGATTGTGCGTTCGCACACCGCGAGACCCCGATTGAAGGAGACCCGCATGGCCCGCAACATCGAGATCAAAGCCCGCGCCCGCGAATTCGACCGGCTGCGCGAACGCGCGGCGACCCTCGCGACCGAAGCGCCGCTGTTCTATCGCCAGCAGGATTTCTTCTATGACGTGCCGCGCGGCCGGCTGAAGCTGCGCCGCTTCGAGGACGGCACGCCGGCCGAACTGATCTTCTACCAGCGCGACGACCGCGACGGCCCGAAGGCGTCGTACTACACGCGCAGCCCGGTGACGAACCCCGACGCGATGCACGCGCTGCTCGCCACCGCGCTGACCACGCGCGGGATCGTGACGAAGGAACGGCACGTGTACCTCGCGGGCCGCACCCGCATCCACCTCGACCGCGTCGACGGCCTCGGCGATTTCATCGAACTGGAAGTCGTGCTCGGCCCCGACGACGACGAAGCCGGCGGCGAAGCCGAAGCGCACGACGTGTTCGCGAAACTCGGCGTGTCGCAGGACGATCTCGTCGCGGTCGCGTACGTCGACCTGCTGAACGCCGACACGCAGCACGAAACGGCCTGATCCGGCCCCGCCCTGCGGCGGCGCAGCCCGCGCCGCCTTCAACCCTGCCGCCGCCCTGTCGCCGCGTTATGCGGCGCCGGGTGCCAGGTGCGCGAGCGGCAGCGCGCCGTTGCGCTTGAAGGTCGTCAGCACGATGTTCGAGCGCACGCTGTCGACGCCCGGCACGCGCATCAGTTTCTTCATCACGAATTGCGACAACGCGTTCAGGTCGGGCGCGACGATCCGCAGCAGGTAGTCGGCATCGCCCACCACCGCATGGCATTCGAGCACTTCGGGCAGCACGTCGATCTGCTGCTGGAACTGCTCGATGATCGAATCGCCGTGATGCTTGAGCTTGAGGCTCGTGAACGCGGTGACGCCGAGCCCGAGCTTTTCGGGGCGCAGCATCACGCGGTAGCCTTCGATCACGCCGGCCGCCTCGAGGCGCTGCAGCCGCCGGCCGATCTGCGACGGCGACAGCGGCACCTCCTCGCCGAGCTGCTGATGTGTCGCGCGGCCGAAGCGCTGCAGCACGTCCAGCAGCGCGAGATCGAAGTGATCGAGTTCCAGCATGAGCATTCTCCGCATTGATTCGTGATTTAATGCGCGATTATCGCATCATCGAGCGAATCAGCGCCAATATTGCGCCCATTCCGCGCGCAGCCCGCTCTACACTTGCATGGTTCCCAACCGCCAAGTGCAGAGCCAGATCATGTCCACCGTCGTCACCGCGAAACTGCAGGAGCAGTTCGATGCGGGCCTCGAAACCCGCGCCGATTTCACCATCGACCAGCCGCTCACGCGTTACGGCCAGGTCGACCACGCGGTGTGGAAGCAGCTCTATGCACGCCAGTCGGCGCTGCTGCGCGGGCGCGCGTGCGACGCATTCGTCGCGGGGCTCGGGAAGATCGACCTGCCGGCCGATCGCGTGCCGTCGTTCGCCGACGTGAACCGCCAGTTGAAGCCGGCAACGGGCTGGGAAATCGTCGCGGTGCCGGGCCTCGTGCCCGACCGCGTGTTCTTCGAGCATCTCGCGAACCGGCGCTTCCCCGTCACCTGGTGGATGCGCCGCCCCGACCAGCTCGACTACCTGCAGGAACCCGACTGCTTCCACGACCTGTTCGGCCACGTGCCGCTGCTGATCAACCCGGTGTTCGCCGACTACATGCAGGCGTACGGCCGCACCGCGCTCGCGGTCGCCGACGACGAAGCCGCGCTGGCGCGCCTCGCGCGGCTCTACTGGTATACGGTGGAATTCGGGCTGATCCGCGATCCGCGCGGCACGAACGGGCTGTCGATCTACGGTGCCGGGATCGTGTCGAGCAAGGGCGAAAGCCTGTACAGCCTCGAAAGCGCGGCGCCGAACCGGCTCGGCTTCGACCTCGAGCGCGTGATGCGCACGAAGTACCGGATCGACACGTTCCAGAAGACCTACTTCGTGATCGACGATTTCGCGCAGCTGTTCGCGCTCGCCGACGTCGACGGCCGTGCGCTGGCCGACCGGCTGGCGGCGCTGCCGGAGTTCGTGGCCTGCGCGGTGCTCGATACCGATCGCGTGCTGCATCGCGGCACGGGCGAAGGCTGGTCCGACGACGACGACGCATGACGCTCGAGGGTGCCGGAACACGCCTCTGCCGGCCGCCCGATCGCCTCCCCCGGATGGCCGTCCCACAACTATGAAACAATGACCGGTGCCGGCTTCGCCGCGCGGCGCAGCCGTGCGCGGGCGCCGTTACCGACCGAGAGGTGCAAGATGATCCACAAGCTCACATCAGAAGAACGCAAGACCCGGCTCGAAGGCCTGCCGCTCTGGACGGCCGTACCGGGCCGCGATGCGATCCAGCGCAGCCTGCGCTTCGCCGATTTCAACGAAGCATTCGGCTTCATGACGCGCGTCGCGATCAAGGCGCAGGAAATGAACCACCATCCGGAATGGTTCAACGTGTACAACCGCGTCGACATCACGCTGTCGACCCACGATGCCGACGGCCTGACCGAACGCGACATCGAACTGGCACTGTTCATCGACCGTGCCGGCGCGCACGCGCAACCCGCCGCCTGAGGCATTCCTCTACCGCCGCGCGTCTTTCGATGCGCGGCGCGTCAACTTTTCATTTCGATGAACGTTTTCTAGGATGTAGTGAGCGAAAGCCTTCAGCTTTCCAAGCCATCCTTAAGGCGCACGTAAGTCTCGTATGCAATCCGTGCCTTGGGGTCCAAACCTTCCAGTTGCAGCGCGCTTTCGCGCTGTACAATCAGCAGCGCATACGGCTTGGAAAGCGCGCTGGCCTCTTCGCAGAGTTTGAGTTCGTCGCCGCTCGACGGCGAGCGGGCGCGCCAGAAATTGATCGCGGCTTCTAGGTCGTTGATCGAAATATCGGACATGTTTGGATTTAATCGTTCGCTGGCCGCCATGCTTGATGTCAGGTGTTGCGGCGCCCCTGTGGAAACGGCGTCGTGCTGTCCGCGTGCCTGAACCGCCAACCCATTGTACTTGAGCGAACTTCATGCGACTCCTTCTGATTGAAGACGACCGCCCCATCGCACGCGGTATCCAGAGCAGCCTCGAGCAGGCTGGCTTCACCGTCGACATGGTGCATGACGGCATCTTTGCCGAACAGGCGCTGGCACAGAACCGCCACGAACTCGTGATCCTCGACCTCGGCCTGCCGGGCATCGACGGGATGACGCTGCTCACGCGCTTCCGCCAGACCAACCGCCACACGCCCGTCATCGTGCTGACCGCACGCGACGAGCTGAACGACCGGATCCAGGGCCTGAACTCCGGCGCCGACGACTACATGCTCAAGCCGTTCGAGCCGGCCGAGCTCGAAGCGCGCATCCGCGCGGTGATGCGCCGCAGCGGCCCGCACAGCGACATGCCGCGTCCGGAAGTGTCGCTCGGCGGCGTCCGCCTGTCGGGCGTCGACCGCCGCATCTTCAACGACGACAAGCCGCTCGAACTGTCGCCGCGTGAATTCGCGGTGCTCGAGATGCTGCTGCTGCGCCACGGCCGCGTCGTCAGCAAGGCCCAGCTGCAGGATCACCTCACGCACTTCGGCGGCGATCTCGGCGACACCGCGATCGAAGTCTACGTGCACCGCGTGCGCAAGAAACTCGAGCAGTGCCGTGTCGAAATCGTCACGGTGCGCGGCTTCGGCTACCTGCTGCAGGAAATCCGCCAGACGGCGAGCGTCTGAGCGGCACCGCACGCCGGGCGGCCACGTGCCGCCCGTGTGTGCACGCTGCTCCGCGTCGCCGCCCGGCGCAAGACCGCGCCGCTCCCCGTGAGCGGCGCTTATCCATTTGCCCGTCGAAATGTCTCCTGATCCGGCTGTGACCACCAGCCTGCGCCGCTCGCTGCTCCGGCGCCTCGCCGCCCCGCTGTCGATGCTCGCGCTGATGAGCGGCCTGATCGCCTACTGGCTCGCGTGGCAGTACACGCAGCACGTGATCGACCGCTCGCTCGCCGATCTCGCGACCGCCATCTCCAAACAGATCCAGATCGCCGGCCCCGACGCGCCGTTCACGGTGCCGCCGCTCGCACAGGCGATGTTCTCCGATCCCGCCGAAGCGCTGATCTACCGGATCAGCGACGGCGAACAGGAACTCGCCGGCGATCCGAAGCTGCCGCTGCAGGGCATCAACGTGCGCCGCATGCATCACGCGTACGTGTTCGAGGCTGAATACGACAACCGCGCGGTGCGGGTTGCGCAGGTGCGCGTCGACGACGTCGACGGCGGCAAGCCGATGGTCGTCGAGGTCGCGCAGCCGGTGCGGCACCGCTACCGGATCGCGGCCGAATTCCTCGTCGCGATCATGATGCCGCTGCTGCTGCTGCTGCTCGCGGGCTGGGGCATCGTGTGGCGCGTCGTGAACCAGCAGCTCGGCCCGCTCACGCACCTGGCCGATTCGCTGAACCGGCAGACCCACACGTCGCTGGAACCGGTCGACGAAACCGAGGTGCCGCTGGAAATCCGGCCACTGACGAGCGCGATGAACGCGCTGCTCGGCCGCCTGAAGACTGCCCTCGACGCGCAGCGCAAGTTCATCGCCGATGCCGCGCACCAGTTGCGCACGCCGCTCACGGCCGTGAAGCTGCATGCGGAGCAAGCGGCCGTTGCGCGCGACCCGCACCAGACCTTCGCCGCGGTGCGCGAACTGCGCGCGGCCGCCGACCGCGCGGTGCGGCTGTCCAACCAGTTGCTGTCGCTCGCCCGCGCGGAACCGGGCGAACAGGCCGCGCGGTTCGTCGACGTCGACCTCGCGGCGATGGCGTTCGAGACGGGCGCCGAATGGGTGCCGCGCGCCCTCGCGTCGCACGTCGACCTCGGCTTCCAGCGCACCGACGATCCCGGTGACGACGAGAAGCTGGTCGTGCGCGGCAACCCCGTGCTGCTGCGCGAGGTGATCGCGAACCTGCTCGACAATGCGCTGAAGTACGTGCCGCTCGCACGGCCGAATGGCGCGCGGATCACGGTGAACGTCGCGCGCGGCGCGCTCGAGGACGGCCAGCCGGCCGCCGAGATCGTCGTCGAGGACAACGGCCCCGGCGTGCCCGCCAACCAGCAGGCCGACCTGTTCAAGCGCTTCTTCCGCGGTGACGCGCAAAGCGGCAACGGCGTCGAGACGGGCGCCGGGCTCGGCCTCGCGATCGTGCACGACATCATCGCGATACACGGCGGCACCGTCTCGTACGAGGATGCATCGGAAGGCGGTTCGCGCTTCGTCGTGAGAGTGCCGCTGGTCGCGCGCACCGAGAAGCCGGCCAGCGAAACACCGGCCGCCGCGTCGACGCACTGAGGGATGGAGGGACTCACGGCGGGCGGCCGCTGATCGGGCCGCGCGCCGGATGAGGAAGGCGGACAGCACGGCTGCACGATGCGGCAGCCGTCTGCTGAAACGACAGCGGCAGCGCACGATGCGCCGCCGCCTGCGTTACTTCTTGCTTTTCTTGTCCTTCGACCGGGACTCGGACTTGCCGTCCTTCTTGTCCTTCTTCTTTTTCTTCTTCCCGCCCTCGTCGGTCGTCGCGAGCAGCGTGCCGCGGCACGACGCCGCGCCGCAATGGCACGCGTATTCGCGCTTGAGCGTCTTCGTCAGCTTCGCATCGATCACGAGGCCGTAGTCGTAGAACAGCTCCTCTTCCGCCCCGATGTCGCGCAGCGCGTGGATGTACACGCGGCCTTTGACTTCCTCGGCTTCGCAGTTCGGCGCGCACGAGTGGTTGATCCAGCGCGCGCTGTTACCGTCGATCTTGCCGTCGATCACCCCGCCTTCGTCGAGTGCGAAGTAGAACGTATGGTTCGGTTCGCTCGGGTCGTGCGGGTGGCGGCGCAGCGCTTCCTTCCACGAAATTCGTTCGCCCTTGTATTCCACTACGCGCTCGCCGGCCTTGATCGGCGCCACGGCGAACACGCCCTTGCCGTGTACTCCCGAGCGGCGCACCGCGATCCTGCGTGAACTCATCGAACGAATCCTTGTGAAGACGACTTGAATGGAGGCGGCCGCGGTCGCGGCCTGGCGTCGCGCAAAACGAAAACGCGGCACCGGTTGGTGCCGCGTCGGGGCATGCGGCGAATCACCCGCATCCTACACGTTCACGATTGCTTCGTTCAACATCACGCGCAATATTGCACGCGCGGCGCTCAACGCTGGCCGAATGCGATGTCGCCGAACAACGCCTTGTGCTCGCGCGGCTGCGAGCGCCAGTATTGCGGCGGCGCCGTCACCTGCGCGCCGAGCTCGGCCGCCGCATGCCACGGCCAGCGCGGGTCGTACAGGATCGCACGAGCCATCGCGACGAAATCGGCATCGCCGGCCTCGATGAGCCGGTTCGCATGCGCGGGCTCGTTGATCAGGCCGACGGCGATCGTCGGCATGCCGACCGCGCGCTTCACGGCCTGCGCGAACGGCACCTGGTAGCCGGCCGACAGCGGAATCTTCTGCAGCGGCGACACGCCGCCGGACGACACGTCGATCCAGTCGCAGCCGCGGCGCTTCAGTTCGTGCGCGAACGCGATCGTATCGTCGAGCTCCCAGCCGCCTTCGACCCAGTCGGTCGCGGACACGCGCACGCCGACCGGCCGGTCTTCCGGAAACGCCGCGCGCACGATCTCGAAGATCTCGAGCGGGAAACGCATGCGGTTTTCGAGCGAGCCGCCGTATTCGTCGGTGCGCTGGTTCGCGAGCGGCGACAGGAACTGGTGCAGCAGGTAGCCGTGTGCCGCGTGCACCTCGATCGCGTCGATGCCGAGCCGCGCGGCCCGCTTCGCCGAGGCCGCGAACGCTTCGCGGATCCGGTTCAGGCCCGCGGCATCGAGTGCGAGCGGCGGCGTCTCGCCATCCTTGTGCGGCACGGCCGACGGCGCATGCGGCAACCAGCCGCCGTCGGCGACCGACACGAGCTGACCGCCCTGCCACGGCACGTTGCTCGACGCCTTGCGCCCCGCATGCGACAACTGCATCGCGACGCGGACCGGCGAATGCTTGCGGATCGCGGCCAGCACCGGCTTCAGCGCGGCTTCGGTCACGTCGTCCCAGAGGCCGAGGTCGCCGTGCGTAATGCGCCCGTCGGGTTCCACGGCGGTCGCCTCGATGCAGAGCAGCCCCGCGCCCGACAGCGCGAGATGGCCGAGGTGAATCATGTGCCAGTCGGTCGCCTCGCCGCGTTCGGCCGAATACTGGCACATCGGGGAGATCACGATCCGGTTCGGAAGGGTCACGCCGCGCAGCGTGAACGGGGAAAACAGCGCAGTCATGGAGGCCGCTCGCCAGGAAAGGAAAGAGCGAACGAGCGTAGCACGCAGGCGGCAAGCGTGCAGATGGCGCACCCGGCAGTAAGCGGATGGTCAGGTACAGCCGGCGGCCGGTTGCCTGCAACGGAGAAAAGGCAGCGCATACGGCGATGCGCCGGCCTGCAACGGATGCGGGCCGGGCAACACCTTCGCGGCGAACGGCAGTGCCGCCGCCGGCGTCAGAGTCCGACGCTGTCGAGCCACTCCGCGAACATGCGGCGCGCGGCCGCCTCGAGCGCGGGGCCGTGCTGAGCGGTATCGGCACGCAACTGGCGCGCGTCGATGCCCGGTGTCGCCGCGATTTCGCCGGCATTCGAAATCAGCCACGGTTCGAAGCGGTCGGTGCGGATTTCCGGATGGCATTGCAGCGCCAGCACGTGCTGGCCCCATGCGAATGCCTGGTGACGGCAGGCCGGTGTCGACGCGAGATGCATCGCCCCGCCCGGCAGGTCGAACGTGTCGCCATGCCAGTGCAGCATCGACGTCGCCGCGCCATCGAGATGGCGCAGCGGCGATGCGCGGCCGGCGTCGGTGAGCGTCAGCGGCGCCCAGCCGAGTTCGTGCTGCGCAGCCGGATAGACACGTGCACCGAGCGCCCGGGCGATGAACTGCGCGCCGAGGCAGATCCCGAGGATCGGCAGCCCGGCGTCGATGCGCTTGCGCACGAGCGCCGCGAGCGGCGCGATCGTCGGATACTGCGCATCGTCGTACACGCTGAGCGGCCCGCCGAGCACGACGAGGAGCGACGGCTCGAGCACGTCGAGCACCTCGACTCGCGACGACCCGACGTCGACATAGCGCACCCGCCGACCCCGTTCGCCGAGCACCTGCTCGAAGCTCCCGAGATCCTCGAAATGCACGTGGCGGATCGCCACGACTTCAGCGTTCATCATCGGCCTCCCGGTCGATCGACGGACGTCAGCCTGCGAAAATCTTCCAGGTCTTCTTCTGCGTCGCCGCGTCGGCCTCTTCCTGCACCGAGCAGTCGAGACGCAGATCGCTGTCCGTCATCGAGATGTCGAGCGCCGCGCAGTGATGCACGGTCTTCTTCGACAGCTTGCCCGGCTGGAAGTGGGCGCACGTCACGCACATGCGCTGCGGCGGCGTCGCACCGGCCACCTGCAGTTCGCGCAGCGTCTTCAGCAGCGCGCGATACAGTGCGCCCTGCTCGTCCGCGCCGAGCTTGCCGACCGCTTTCGTCAGGAATTCAGGCCATTGCAGTGCCTTCTTCGCAGCCGTGCGGCCACGGGCCGACAGGCGCACGGCCAGCGCGCGACCGTCGTCGAGTGCACGGCGCTTCTCGACGAGACCCTTGGTCTCGAGCGTGCTCACCGCATCGCTCGTGGTCGCCGCGGTCAGCTGCGTCTCGCGCGCGATCTCGCCGAGCCGCATCGGGCCCTTGCGCTGCAGCAGCAGCACGAGAATCTCGCCCTGTGTCGGCGTGAGGCCTGCGCCTTCCGCCCAATCCCATGCCTGGCTTCGCATGGCCGTACTCAACCGCAGCAGGCTGTGGGTCACACGTCCCGAAGCCTGATTCCCGTAAACGCCTTCGCTCATAGTCTTTTCGCTTTGCCGCCGCCCGGTTTGCCGAGCGGCCGTAGTGTGGAGATCGAATGTCTATCTCAAAACAGACACGCTCTTGCGAGTGCATCAGCACGGCCGTCGCGAGGGCACACGCGGCGGTCGCGTTCGCGGCGACCGGTAAGACACTCGACGTTCCGGTGTCCGCAAAGCCGACATTCTAAGCGAGAGCGGAAAATCGCACAGCTAAGTTATCCCCTTCATTCTGTGGAAAATCGCTGGATAACCAAAATTTTTCGTTGTGCCTGCAATGCCGAACGCCCGCCGAACGGTGCGCAAGGGCATTTTCCTGTTCGGATCGGCCATCGGGCCGACCGCAATGATCCACCGGGTTATCCCGCGCACAGATCGTTGACTTTGCAGCGGAATATCAAGTTATCCACAGATTTTCAGGACAACCGGCAACGATTTCGGCCGCAATCGGGGCCGCCGATCGTTCAGTGAATCGCGACTCGGTCGACCCCGTAATCTGCAAAACATTTTTTCACTCGCGCCAACGTAAGCACTGCTGGCGGACCGTCTCATTGAGCGATTTTTCCTGTTTGAAAACGGTTCTCAACCACGATGCGTCGTTCACGCGCGCCTTGGCGAGCGCACCGATCTCGTCGAGTGCCGCGCGCGAGCCGAGTGCGGCCGCATGCGGCGCGATCCGGTCGAGCGTGTCGAGGATGTCCTCGGCGATCGTGCGGCGCTCAC
Organism: Burkholderia sp. Ac-20384; assembly: GCF_017104605.1. Classification (NCBI taxonomy): domain Bacteria; kingdom Pseudomonadati; phylum Pseudomonadota; class Betaproteobacteria; order Burkholderiales; family Burkholderiaceae; genus Burkholderia; species Burkholderia sp. Ac-20384. The sequence goes on from NZ_JAAGPE010000024.1 coordinate 43,770, forward strand.
CCGTCTGAGGATTCACGCAGGTGCCCTCGAGCCCGAAGCGGCACGCCTCGAAACGGTTGAACGTGTAGACGAGGTAGTCGTCCTCGGACAGCTTCAGCGGCCGGTCGGTCAGCAGGTAGCGCGCGAGCGTCTGGATGTAGCAGGCGATCGCCGCCGCGCGGTCGACCGACAGCGGCGTGTCCATCACGCGCACCTCGATCGTCCCGTAGCCCGGCTTCGGGCGGATGTCCCAGTAGAAGTCCTTCATCGAGTTGACGACGCCGGTGTTCACCATCTTCGTGAAGTACTCCTCGAAGCTGTCCCAGGTCAGCACGAACGGCGCACGGCCCGACAGCGGGAACGCGAACACCGAATTCAGGCGTGCCGAGTGGAAGCCGGTGTCGACGTTCTGCACGAACGGCGACGACGCGGACAGCGCGATGAAGTGCGGAATGAAGCGCGACATCGAGTGCAGCAGGAACAGCGCGCTGTCGGGATCGGGGCAGCCGATGTGCACGTGCTGGCCGAACACGGTGAACTGCTTGGCGAGATAGCCGTACAGCTCGGAGATGTACTGGAAGCGCGGCGCATCGTAGATCTGCCGGTCGCTCCATTGCTGGAATGCATGCGTGCCGCCGCCGGCCAGCCCGACGTTGAGCTGGTCGGCCGCCTTCACGAGCACGTCGCGGATCGCGTGCAGCTCGCTCACCGCCTGCTCGTGCGAATGGCAGATGCCGGTCGACAGCTCGATCATGCTCTCGGTGATTTCCGGCGTGATGTTGCCCGGGAAGGTCTCGCCCTGGATCAGGCGCATCAGGTCGGACGCTGCTTTGGTCAGGTCGTAGTTGTGCGTGTTGACGACCTGGATCTCCAGTTCGACGCCGAACGTAAACGGCTCGGAATTGACGAAGGTTTCGAGTGCCATGGCAGGTTCCGGAATCAGTTGCTGTCGCTGCGTTCACCGACCGCCGACAGGCAGCGGTACACGATGAACGGGCTGACGAGCTGCAGGATCACGATCGTGCACATCACGATCGCGCGCAGGTGCGGGTCGAAATTCGGATAGAGCTGGTAGGTGTCGTCGACGAGCAGGTACGACAGCGCGGACATCGGCGTGAGCGCAATGCCGAGCGCGATGCCCTGCTTCATCCCGATGCCGCTCGGCTTCGCGAACGCGACGACGCCGGCCAGCTTCGCGACGAGCCGCGTGACGATCAGCACGATCGCGAGCAGCCCGCCGAGCGCGATGTCACCCCACGTGAACGACGTGAGCGTGAGCACGAACAGGATCACCGTCAGCAGCCAGCCGGCCGTGCCGAAGTGCTCGGGCCACAGTTGCGGGCGCGCTTCGAGGTTCTTCACGATGATGCCGGCAAGCAGCAGCGTAAGCAGCGTCGACAACTTCAGCGCCTGGGCGACGGCGATCGCGAGCATCACGAGCCCGAACAACGCGACGAACGAATGCTCGTCGCGCATCGTCGCGGTCATGTGGCGGAACAGGTAGTTGCACGAACGTGCGACCACATACGCAACGATGAACGAACCGGCGATCAGGTAGAGCGGCTGCAGGATCGTCGCAAACACGTTGCCGTACGCTTCCTGGTGGAGCCAGCTCGTCACGAGCTTGGTCAGCACGATCGCATAGACGCTGTTGAGCGCGGTCAATGTGATGAGGCGTTGCGACACCTGCCCTTCCGCACGCAGTTCGGTCTTCAGCTGGATCACCATCGACGGCGACGTCGCGATCGCGATCGCCGACAGCACGAGCGCAACCATCCCCGACACGCCGAGCGCGAGCATCACGAACAGCACCAGCACGAACGACAGCGTGGCTTCGGCAAGGCTCGATGCGATGAGCCACGGATTGCGCCGGATCCAGCGCAGGTCGAGGCGGCTGCCGAGCTCGAACAGCAACAGGCCGAGCGCGACGTCGATCAGCAACCGGGACGTTTCGTCGGTGCTGGCATCGATCACGCCGAATCCGAACGACCCGGCGATGAGACCGATCACCGCATAACCGGTGATGCGAGGCAGACGCCATGCGCGATAGCAAAGCTCGCCACACAGGCCGGCCGCGAACAACGCGAGCCCGGCCCAGAACACGGCATCCGGCGTGAGCGGCCAGTTGGGCAGGAATGAGAACGCCGACTTCATCGTGGTGACTTCTCCTTTGGAAGCGACCGCCAGCGACGCGGGGTCAAGCGTCAGAAATGGATGCGCGCCGGCTGGGTATCGCCCCGAATGTGATTGTTGTGTCGACGACGGCGGGACATGGGATCCGCCTTTTCCGCCACAGGGCGGAAAGTCGTTCAGGTTGCCGATCTGGATTGTCGGCCTGGTGTGTGAACGGACTGCGCAGTCTCGAAGATTCAGATTCGAAATCGTGCCGACCGTTCCATTGAAGCATGTCCGGCGCCTGGCCGGATGAACGCGAAGGAAACCGATTGTGCCACAGCTTTTTCGGTCTGGAACCCATTGAATCGACTCGCGGCGCTGTGCGGCACCGCAGGTCTTTGGTTTCAAAGGTTTACTTGTATATATACATAGTAGAAGTTAACAAAGGACGCACAGTTCTGTGGATAACTTCGGTTTACGTCGACAGATCAAGATGTTGCAGAGCCCATAACCCGTTGCACAGACTGTTCGTGCACAGAGGTTTGAGTTGAGCAACTTTTGGGCCGCTTCACAGCTGTGCCGAGTTGCCCAGTTTACGTCCACTGTGATTGCACACGAAGTGCGCGCGGATTCCGCGCGGTTATCCACAGTGCGGAGTGGATAACCTTGCGCGAAAAAGTCGGGAAACTGTGAGTGGTTCGGGTGAGCGATCAGCCGGCCCGGCCGACGCGGCGTGCGCGCAACGCGCGGATCAGGAAGCGTGCGGGGTCGACGGCATCGGCGAGTTCGCGTTCGAGCGGCCAGGGCTCGCCTTCGAGTTGCGAGGCGATCAGTTCGGCGCCGAGTGCAGCCCATACGAGGCCGCGCGAGCCGAAGCCGAATGCACCGTAGAGCCCGGGCAGGCGCGGCAGGTCGCGCGCCTGCGCACCGCTCAGCGCGCGTGCATTGGCGATGGCGCTGGCTTCGTCCGCGAGCGGGCCGAGCAGCGGCAGGCGGTCGCCGACGACCCAACGGAACGCGACGCGGCCGCGCAGTGTGTCGGGGTCCGGCAGGTCGCCGATCAGGCCCGGCAGCAGATGCCGCACGCGTTCGAGGTTTTCGAGGTGGCCGGCCGTGCGCATTGCGGGATCGACGTCGTCGGGTTCGAACGTCGCACCGATCAGCAGCGTGCCGTCGTCGAGCGGCACCGCGTAGCCGTCGCCGATCGTCGGGCACGGCAGCGGTGCTGTACTGCCCGGCGGCAACAACGTGAGCTGGCCGCGCACCGGTTGCAGCGCGACATGCTGCAGCCCGGCGAGGCGCGCGGCGTCGCCGGCATTCGCGAGCACGACGACGGGTGCTTCGGCCAGCGTGCCGCCCGCGTCGTCGAGTGCATGCCATGCGTCACCCCGCCGTTCGAGTTTTGCAACGCGGGTGGACGCGAGCAAGCGCACGCGTTCGCCGGCCGCCGCGTATTGAGCCGCGCAAAGGCCGGCTGGCCAGACAGCGCCGCCATGCGGAAACAGCAGGCCGCCCTGCGCGACCGACAGGTTCAGATGCGCGCGCGCGGCCTCGACGTCGAGCAGCGACACATAGTCGGACGGCGGGCCGAACGCATCGAATGCATCGCGCATCCGTTCGAAGTCGTCGGCCGATTCGGCGAGATGGATCATCCCGTTCGTACTGCGCGCGAATGCATGACCTGCGTTTTCGAGTGCGCGCCAGCGTGCGATCGCATGCAGGAAGCCACCGCGCGTGAGCCGGCTCGCGACGTTGTCGTCGCGTGTCATCAACGGATGGAATACACCGGCCGGATTGCCCGATGCGTCGCTCGCGATCCGGTCGTGCCGCTCGATCAGCGTGACTTCCCAGCCGCGCGCGGCCAGCCGCTCGACGACCGCGCAGCCCGCCAGGCCCGCACCGATCACGATCGCGCGGCGCGTCGCAACCGGCAGCGCGAGCGGCGGCTCGTGCCGGCGCGCGCGCCAGCGCGGCGCATATTCGCCGACGAGCAGATCGTCGACCTCGCGATACGTGAAACCCGATTTGCCGAGTGCGTGTTTCAACGCATCCGAACTCGCATGCACTGCAAACGTTGCGTGTTCGCCGGCGATTTTCGAGAGCGCACGGACCACGTCGGTCGATTGGAGATCCGCGTCGCTCGACGACGCGAGGCCGTCGAGACAGAACGCGTCGGCGCGCGCGACGAGCTTCCCCAGCAGGTCGATCGCCTCGCCGAACGCGAGCGTGAGCACCACGCGCCCTTCGTCGAATTCGAGCCGGTGCAGACCTGGCACAAGCATCGGCCACGCGTCGGCAAGTGCATCGACATCCGCCGATATGGTTGTGTCCGCAACGATATGAGAAGCTGCGCGGCGCAGGTCGTCGCGTGAAAACGGATGCGATTCGACTGCGACAAAATGCAGCCGCTCGCAGCGCGCGGGATCGTCACGCCACGCGGCCCAGGCCGCAAGGAAACTGCCGCCCGCGCCGAATCCGGTCGCCACGATCGTGAACGTGCGGCGGCCCTGCCAGCGTGCCGGCAGCCCGTTGCCGGCGACGAACACGCGATGCGCAAGCGCACCTGATGCGCCGCGATGGAGGTCGCCGAACTCGGGCGAGACGAGCGTGCCGTCGTCGCGAAGCGCGAGCGAGGCGGGAACAAGTCGGTCGGTCATGCGAAACAAAAAACGTGGCAGCCAAGCCTGGCAAGGGATTGCGCGGGGCCGTCCGACCGGTCGTTGGAAAAAGCCAACGGCGCGGCGCACGGGCGGACCGCGCTGCGTATCCTGTCCGGCTGGCGCTGGTCAAAAAACGGGCAGTCGATGATTCATTCGGCGAAATACCGATGAAAATCTTTGAAACCCTTGTCGTTATTGGGTTTGCGCTGCGCTATCATAGCAACGCCGTACCGCGGGGTGGCCACCGGCTAACCGGAGGGCGCGTCGCGCGGGCCAGGATTCGGCGCTGTGTCGTCGGAGTCTGACTCTCGACGGCACGGTTCGCGCACGTATAATCGGCGCGTTCGCGCTGTTCGTGTCAACCTAACCTGATAAAGGAACCTTAATGAACAAACAGGAACTGATCGACGCCGTCGCCGCCCAAACGGGCGCCAGCAAGGCTCAAACCGGCGAAACGCTGGACACGCTGCTCGAAGTCATCAAGAAGGCCGTGTCGAAGGGTGATGCGGTTCAGCTGATCGGCTTCGGCAGCTTCGGTTCGGGCAAGCGCGCAGCACGTACGGGCCGCAACCCGAAGACCGGCGAAACCATCAAGATCCCGGCAGCCAAGACGGTCAAGTTCACGGCTGGCAAGGCGTTCAAGGACGCCGTCAACAAGCGTTAAACCAGCGCCTGTTCCAAGAAAAACCCGCCTTTCGGCGGGTTTTTTTTTGGGCGCGCGCGGCATTTTCGCCACAGTCCACGCCCCTCTTGCAAGATTTAACGGTTGTTTTTACAACGCGTTACGCGTGCACGATCTGCGTGTCGCCGTGATCGTCGTCGTCGTGCGAATCGACATCCCATGCCGGGAACGGATCGTCGAACGCATGCCATCCCGCTGCGCCGAGTGCGAATTCCGCATCGGTCAGCAGGCACGCATCGAGCTTCTCGCGCCATGCCTCCGCGTCGAGCGCGATGCCGATCAGCACGAGTTCCTGCCGGCGATCGCCCACGCTGTGGTCGTCGAGATCGCCGTGCCATTCGGCGCGGATTTCACCGAGCAGCTCATCGTCGTCGGGCCATTCCGCGCGATCCTGCGCCGCCCACCAGAGACCTGCCGGGCCATGCCGGCATACGCCGCCCGCCTGCGACAGCGATCCCGCGATGTCGTTGCGCGTCGCGAGCCAGAAGAAGCCCTTGCTGCGCAGGACGCCTGGCCACTCCTGATGCAGCAGCGCCCAGAGTCGCGCCGGATGAAACGGCCGGCGCGCACGGTAAACAAAATTGCCGATGCCGAATTCGTCGGCTTCGCCGTGCACGTGCGCATGATGTTCATCATGGCAGTCCGGGTCGTCGCAATGCGTGTGATCGTGATCGAGCGACGCGAGCCAGCCCGGTGCGTTCGCGGCCTCGTCGAAATCGAAGCGGCCCGTGTTCAGCACTTCGTCGAGCGGCACGTTGCCGAACGTCGACACGACCTGGTGTGCGCGCGGATTGAGTCGCGCAAGAATGTGCTGCAGGCGTGCGAGGTCGTCCGCGGCAACGAGATCGGCCTTGTTGATCACCAGCACGTCGCAGAACTCGATCTGCTCGATCAGCAGCTCGACGAGCGTGCGATCGTCCTCTTCCGATGCGGCGATGCCGCGCGTCGCGAGCGCGTCGTCCGAGCCGTAGTCGCGCAGGAAGTTGTACGCGTCGACCACGGTGACGAGCGTATCGAGCCGCGCGATTTTCGACAGCGACGTGCCGTCGTCGTCGACGAACGTGAAGGTTTCGGCGATCGGCATCGGCTCCGCGATGCCGGTCGATTCGATCATGATCGCGTCGAAGCGCCCTTCGGACGCGAGCGTGCGGATTTCGACGAGCAGGTCGTCACGCAGCGTGCAGCAGATGCAGCCGTTCGACATCTCGACGAGGCGTTCCTCGACGTGCGACAGCGCCTGCGCATCGCGCACGAGCGAGGCATCGATGTTGACCGCCGCGAGATCGTTGACGATCACGGCGACCTTCAGGCCCGCGCGGTTCGCGAGGATGTGATTGAGCAGCGTGGTCTTGCCGGCGCCGAGGAAGCCCGACAGCACGGTGACGGGCAACGGCTGGTTCATTGCCGGATTCATAGCGATATGCACCAACGGAAAAATTGAAAAAGCGGCCGCGACGCCCTTCCGGGGCGCGATCGTCCCGTGGACGGGCGAAACTGCGGCGTGAGCCCGCATTGTGCATCAAACGCGCGCCGGCCGGCCGGTACGGTGTCAGGCCGCGCTGCGGCGCCGCGTCATTGCACGGGCGGCAGCAGCTTCCACTGGGTCAGGATGCCGGCGATCTGCCGCGCGTACTTGTCGCGCAGCGACGGAGTTTCCGAATGATAGGCGCCGACCGCCTGCCACGTGTTGCCGTAGCGGTTCATCTTCTGCTTGAGATGCCACGCGGCGATGTACACGTTCTTGCACGGTTCCATCAGTGTGTCGCGGCCGATCCCGTAACGCGACAGCGTCGGCAGGTGGATCGAATTGATCTGCATCAGGCCGTAGTCGACCGAGCCGTTCGTGTTCTTGTTCAGCGCGCCGGGCCGGTTGCGCGATTCCTGCCACGCGATCGCGCGCAGGATCAGCGGATTGACCTGCTGATATTTAGCGGCTTCATCGAAACAGTCCGCGCGAGCGTTCGCGCTGGCGAAACATACGCCGGCGGCGATCAACGCGATCGAAACGAACCGTCTGTTCATGGTGCGAAATCGACAAGAAAATGCGTGAGGGTCGGGAAAACCCGTGCCTGTTATTCGTGCGACGAGAATCGTGCCGCCCGTATCATACCGACAGTCCGTCAGCTTGCGACATACAGGAATACGGCAGCGCGGTTATACCGCATTTCCGTGTCGGTTCATCGTGAAACGGGGGCGATGGCCGGCATGCCGAGAAGAGCATCGAATCTTACATATCGCATACGGTTCGCCGGATACATGTCGTATGTGAGACAGTCCTCGGATCAATGTGATATTTCGGACATGAAAAACTGCTAATGTCGCCTCTTTCGGACTTGGATCCCAGCACTACCGCCGGAAGTGGCCTGAGCCGGCATCGACCCATTCATCCATGACAAGAAATCGCTTCGTTATGCGGCGTGTCGCCACGACTCTGATCGTCGCCGGCATCATCGTCTCGCAGGCCGCCTACGCTCAGGTCACGCTCAACTTCGTGAATGCGGATATCGACCAGGTCGCCAAGGCGATCGGCGCCGCAACCGGCAAGACCATCATCGTCGACCCTCGCGTGAAGGGGCAGCTCAACCTCGTGGCCGAACGGCCGGTGCCGGAAGACCAGGCACTGAAGACGCTGCAGTCGGCGCTGCGCATGCAGGGCTTCGCACTCGTCCAGGATCACGGCGTGCTGAAGGTCGTGCCCGAGGCCGACGCGAAACTGCAGGGCGTGCCGACCTACGTCGGCAATGCACCGCAGGCGCGCGGCGACCAGGTGATCACGCAGGTGTTCGAGCTGCACAACGAATCGGCGAACAACCTGCTGCCCGTGCTGCGGCCGCTGATCTCGCCGAACAACACGGTCACCGCCTACCCGGCGAACAACACGATCGTCGTGACCGACTACGCGGACAACGTGCGGCGCATCGCGCAGATCATCGCGGGCGTCGACAGCGCCGCGGGCGCGCAGGTGCAGGTCGTGCCGCTGCGCAACGCGAACGCGATCGATCTCGCCGCGCAGTTGCAGAAAATGCTCGACCCGGGCGCGATCGGCAACAGCGACGCGACGCTGAAGGTGTCGGTCACGGCCGACCCGCGGACCAACTCGCTGATGCTGCGCGCATCGAGCGCGTCGCGCCTCGCGGCCGCGAAGCGGCTCGTGCAGCAGCTCGATGCACCGAGCGGCGTGCCGGGCAACATGCACGTCGTGCCGCTGCGCAACGCCGATGCGGTGAAGCTCGCGAAGACGCTGCGCGGGATGCTCGGCAAGGGCAGCGGCAGCGATAGCGGCTCGTCGGCGTCGTCCAACGATGCGAACAGCTTCAACCAGAACGGCGGCTCGTCGTCGAGCGGCAACTTCTCGACCGGTACGTCCGGCACTCCGCCGCTGCCGTCGGGCGGCCTCGGCGGTTCGTCGTCCTCGTCGTCGTACGGCGGCGGTTCGTCGTCCGGTGGCAGCCTCGGCAGCGGCGGCCTGCTCGGCGGCGACAAGGACAAGGGCGACGACAACCAGCCCGGCGGGATGATCCAGGCCGACGCGGCGACCAACTCGCTGATCATCACCGCGTCGGATCCGGTCTACCGGAACCTGCGCTCGGTGATTGACCAGCTCGACGCGCGGCGTGCGCAGGTCTATATCGAAGCGCTGATCGTCGAGCTGAACTCGACGTCGCAGGGCAACCTCGGCATCCAGTGGCAGGTGGCGAGCGGCCAGTTTCTCGGCGGCACGAATCTGAACCCCGGGCTGGGCCTGGGCAACAGCATCATCAACCTGACGGCGGGTGGCGTGACCAACGCCGCCGGCGGCATTACCGGCGGCGGGCTGGCCAACAATCTCGGGGCGCTGAGCCAGGGCCTCAACATCGGCTGGCTGCACAACATGTTCGGCGTGCAGGGGCTCGGCGCGCTGCTGCAGTATTTCGCGGGCGTGAGCGACGCGAACGTGCTGTCGACGCCGAACCTGATCACGCTCGACAACGAGGAAGCGAAGATCGTCGTTGGCCAGAACGTGCCGATCGCGACCGGTTCGTATTCGAACCTGACGAGCGGCAATACGAACAATGCGTTCAATACCTACGATCGTCGCGACGTCGGCCTGACGCTGCACGTGAAGCCGCAGATTACCGACGGCGGGATCCTCAAGCTGCAGCTCTACACCGAGGATTCGGCGGTCGTCGCGGGTACCACGAGCGCGCAGACCGGCCCGACCTTCACGAAGCGCTCGATCCAGTCGACGATCCTGGCCGACAACGGCGAGATCATCGTGCTGGGCGGCTTGATGCAGGATAACTACCAGGTGTCGAACAGCAAGGTGCCGCTGCTCGGCGACATCCCGTGGATCGGCCAGCTGTTTCGTTCCGAATCGAAGGTGCGCGCGAAAACCAACCTGATGGTGTTCCTGCGCCCGGTGATCATCTCCGATCGCAATACCGCGCAGGAAGTCACGTCCAACCGCTACGACTACATCCAGGGCGTGACGGGTGCGTACAAGTCGGACAACAACGTGATCCGCGACAAGGACGATCCGGTCGTCCCGCCGATGCCGATCGGCCCGAGCCAGGGCGGCACGGCCGCGGGTAACCTGTTCGACCTCGACAAGATGCGTCGCCAGCAGTTGCAGCGCCAGGTCGTGCCGGTGCCGGCCCAGCCGTTGCCGGAGGCAACGCCCGCGCAGCCGCAGGGCGTGCCGCAGCAGGCGGTGCCGCAACAGCCGCTGACGGCCACGCCGGGAGCGTCGCAGTGAGCGACGTGCTCGCGTCTCCCTCCCACGACGGCGCGCCGGGCGAACGGCAGCCGCCGTCGCCGCTCGCCGCGCGGTTGTTGCCGTACGGCTTCGCGAAGAGCGGCCAGGTGCTGATCGCGCATCAGCTCGACGACACGCTCGAGGTGTGGATCAGCGAACGCACGAGCGACGCCGCGCTCGCGGAGATCGCGCGCAACTTCGGCTCGATCTCCGTGCATCGCGTGCCGGCCGACGAGCTCGCGCAGGCGATCAACCATGCGTACGCACGCCAGGACGGCAGCGCCGCGCAGGTGGTCGGCGAGGTCGAAGGCGAAGTCGACCTGTCGCGGCTGATGCAGGACATCCCCGAAGTCGAGGATCTGCTCGAATCGGAAGACGATGCGCCGATCATCCGGATGATCAACGCGCTGCTCACGCAAGCGGCGCGCGAACAGGCATCGGACATCCACATCGAGCCGTTCGAGAACGCATCCGTCGTGCGCTTTCGCGTCGACGGCACGCTGCGCGACGTCGTGCGGCCGAAGAAGGCGCTGCACGGCGCGCTGATCTCGCGGATCAAGATCATGGCGCAGCTCGACATCGCAGAGAAGCGCCTGCCGCAGGACGGCCGCATCACGCTGCGCGTCGGCGGCCGGCCGGTCGACGTGCGCGTATCGACGCTGCCGACCGGGCACGGCGAGCGGGCGGTGCTGCGTCTGCTGGAAAAGGATGCGGCGCGCCTGAACCTCGAAGCGCTCGGGATGGGCCGCGACACGCTCGCGCAATTCGACAAGCTGATCGCGCGCCCGCACGGCATCGTGCTCGTCACGGGCCCGACGGGTTCGGGCAAGACGACCACGCTGTATGCGTCGATGTCGCGGCTCGAAACCGCGACGACCAACATCATGACCGTCGAGGACCCGATCGAGTACGACCTCGGCGGCATCGGCCAGACGCAGGTGAACGAGCGGATCGGGATGACCTTTGCCCGTGCGCTGCGCTCGATCCTGCGCCAGGATCCGGACGTGATCATGATCGGCGAAATCCGCGACCTCGAAACCGCGCAGATCGCGGTGCAGGCCTCGCTGACGGGCCACCTCGTGCTCGCGACGCTGCACACGAACGATGCGGCCTCGGCCGTCACGCGTCTGACCGACATGGGCGTCGAGCCCTATCTGCTCGCGTCGTCGCTGCTCGGCGTGCTCGCGCAGCGGCTGGTGCGGCAGCTCTGCCCCGTCTGCAAGGAAGAGCGCCAGGAAGAAGGCCGCACCGTGTGGCATCCGGTCGGCTGCGACAAGTGCGGGCATTCGGGTTATTCGGGCCGTCGCGGTGTGTATGAACTGCTGCTGGTCGACGAGTCGATCCGCTCGCTGATCCACCGCAATGCGGCCGACGCGGAGATTCTCGCCGCCGGCCGTGCGGAAGGGATGCGCACGTTGCGCGACGATGCCGAGCGCTGGCTCGCGTCGGGCGCGACGTCGCTCGAGGAAGTGCTGCGCGTGACGGGAGGCGCATAGCGCGATGCCGGCATTCCGTTTCGAAGCAATCGATTCGGCGGGACGCGCGCAGAAAGGCGTCATCGATGCCGACAGCGCACGTGCCGCGCGCGGCCAGCTGCGTACGCAGGGGCTGACGCCGCTCGTCGTCGAGCCGGCCGCCAGCGCGACGCGCGGGGCGCGGTCGCAGCGGCTCGCGTTCGGCCGCAAGCTGTCGCAGCGCGAACAGGCGATCCTCACGCGCCAGCTCGCGAGCCTGCTGATCGCCGGGCTGCCGCTCGACGAGGCGCTCGGCGTGCTGACCGAGCAGGCCGAGCGCGACTACATCCGCGAACTGATGGCCGCGATCCGCGCCGAGGTGCTCGGCGGCCATTCGCTCGCGAATGCGCTGGGCCAGCATCCGCGCGACTTCCCGGAAATCTACCGCGCGCTCGTCGCGGCGGGCGAGCACACCGGCAAGCTCGGCATCGTGCTGTCGCGCCTGGCCGACTACATCGAGCAGAGCAACGCGCTGAAGCAGAAGATCCTGCTGGCGTTCACGTATCCGGGGATCGTCACGCTGATCGCATTCGGCATCGTCACGTTCCTGCTGAGCTACGTCGTGCCGCAGGTCGTCAACGTGTTCGCGAGCACGAAGCAGCAACTGCCCGTGCTGACGATCGTGATGATGGCGCTGTCGGATTTCGTGCGGCACTGGTGGTGGGCGATCCTGATCGCGGTCGTGCTGATCGTGTGGTTCGTGAAGGCGACGCTGTCGCGCGACGGGCCGCGCCTCGCATTCGACCGCTGGGTGTTGACCGCACCGCTCGCGGGCAAGCTCGTGCGCGGCTACAACACGGTGCGCTTCGCGAGCACGCTCGGCATCCTCACCGCGGCGGGCGTGCCCATCCTGCGCGCGTTGCAGGCGGCCGGCGAGACGCTGTCGAACCGTGCGATGCGCGCGAACATCGACGACGCGATCGTGCGGGTGCGCGAAGGCTCCGCGCTGTCGCGCGCGCTGAACAACGTGAAGACATTTCCGCCGGTGCTCGTGCACCTGATCCGTTCCGGTGAAGCGACGGGCGACGTGACGACGATGCTGGATCGCGCCGCCGAAGGTGAAGCGCGAGAACTCGAGCGTCGCACGATGTTCCTGACGAGCCTGCTCGAGCCGCTGCTGATCCTGGCGATGGGGGGCATCGTGCTCGTGATCGTGCTGGCCGTGATGCTGCCGATCATCGAGCTGAACAACATGGTGCAGTGACGGCCTGACCGTTGGTCGGGCCGTCGCCTTCGGCTTCAGCGCACGTAGATCGCCGGGGACGGCGTGTTGGCGGGCAGCTGGACTTCGGTGCGGGCGCCATTGCGCTCGACGATGATCGAGCGGGGGCGGACTTCGGCGAGCTTCGCGCCGGACGTGACGTCCGCGCCGAGCGACACGGCGCGCGGCGGTTCGCCACCGATACCGACGATCGCGGCACCGCCGTGGTCGAGCGCGAGGATGCCGAACAGGTGGATGTCCTGCACGGGATTCTTGTCGAGCTGACCGCCGAAGAGCGCCGCGGCGTCCTCGGTGCGGATTGGCAGCCGCGCGGCGGCGGCGGGCAGCGGCGCTTCGCGGGCGGACAGCGTGACGACCCAGTAGGTGGCCGTCGCGCACAAACCCGCGAAGAGGGCTAGGGAGAGGATCCGGATCGAGAGCGCGTTCATGCGCGCTATTGTACGGATGTATATGAAATTTGCGTTGGGTGAAAGCCCTCGGCAATGCGCGCCTTACAATGCGTGCTCCGCGCCCGCGGGTTCGGAAGGTTGCCGTCAGGCAATCGTCCGGTGCGCCGGGTGCGTCACTCAACCAACGACATTTTTTGGAAAGAGGTAGTCAGTCATGCAAACGTGGATCACTCGCCGCAACGCGGCCGTGCGTCGTCAGCGCGGTTTCACGCTGATCGAGATCATGGTGGTGGTCGCGATCCTCGGGATCCTGGCGGCGCTGATCGTGCCGAAGATCATGAGCCGCCCCGACGAGGCACGCCGCATCGCCGCCAAGCAGGACATCGGCACGATCATGCAGGCGCTCAAGCTGTACCGTCTCGACAACGGCCGCTACCCGACCCAGGATCAGGGCCTGAACGCGCTGATCCAGAAGCCGTCCACCGATCCGATCCCGAACAACTGGAAGGACGGCGGCTATCTCGAGCGCCTGCCGAACGATCCGTGGGGTAACGGCTACAAGTACCTGAACCCGGGCGTACACGGCGAGATCGACGTGTTCAGCTACGGCGCCGACGGCAAGGAAGGCGGCGAAGGCAACGATTCCGACATCGGATCGTGGCAATAAGCCTTTACTGACCGGCCAGACGCATCGTTCCCGTTCTCCATGCTCGCCATTCGCACGACCTCCCGCTGCGGCCGCGATCGCCGTGTGCGTCGCGGCGCGGCTTCGTCCGCGCCGGCGCATGCCGACGGCGGGCGGGCGTTGCACTGCGCGCGGCGTCATCGCGCGCGCGGCTTCACGCTGCTCGAAATGCTGGTCGTGCTCGTGATCGCGGGGCTGCTCGTGTCGCTCGCGTCCTTGTCGCTCACGCGCAATCCGCGCACCGACCTGCGCGAGGAAGCGCAGCGCATCGCGCTGCTGTTCGAGACGGCCGGCGACGAAGCGCAGGTGCGGGCCCGGCCGATCGCGTGGCAGCCGACCGCGCACGGCTTCCGTTTCGACGTGAGCTCGTCCGACGGCTGGCGCACGCTGCGCGACGACCTGCTGCGCCCGCGTGACTGGGACGGCGGCGTCACCGGCGCCGATATCGACTATCCGGGGTCCGATACGCATGCGAATCGCGTCGTGTTCGGCACCGAGAGCATCGACACGCCGGTGCGCGTGACGCTGCATTCGGCGGCCGGCAGCGCGACGATCGTCGGCACCGGCAACGGCCGCTACGAGGTGCAATGACGATGCGTCGTCGCCTGCCCTCTTCCGTTTCTTCATCGCGCGGTTTCACGATGATCGAGGTGCTGGTCGCACTCGCGATCATCGCGGTTGCGCTCGCCGCGTCGATCCGTGCGGTCGGCACGATGGCGAACAACGCGTCCGATCTTCATCGCCGGCTGCTCGCCGGCTGGAGCGCCGACAACGCGCTTGCGCAGATGCGGCTCACGCACGCGTGGCCGGAGATCGGCGAACAGAGTTTCGATTGCTCGCAAGGCAACGTGCAGCTGGTCTGCACGCAGCGCGTGAGCACCACGCCCAACCCGGTGTTCCGGCGCGTGCGGATTTCGGTGAGCATGCCCGGGCACACCGGCGTGCTTGCGCAGATGGTGACGGTGGTCGCGAATGAAACCAGCCGTCCGCTCTGACGCGCCGATGCGACGCCCGCTCGCCCGCCCCGCCCGCGGCTTCACGCTGATCGAGCTGATGATCGCGATCGCGATCCTCGCGGTGGTCGCGATCCTCGCGTGGCGCGGGCTCGACCAGATCATGCGCGGTCGCGACAAGGTCGCGGCCGCGATGGAAGACGAGCGCGTGTTCGCGCAGATGTTCGACCAGATGCGCATCGATGCGCGGCTCGCCGCGACCGACGACGAGGCCGGCCAGCCGGCGATCGGCGTCGCCGGCAATACGCTGCAGATTGTCCGCGAACTCGAGGTGCCGGGCGTTGCGCCGCGGCTGCAGGTGGTGCGCTACCGGATCGCCGGCGGGCGCGTGGTGCGCTACGCATCGCCGCCGATCGACGACGCACACCGGCTGCGCAGCATGCTGAAGGACAGCAGCGTCGAAGGCTGGAGCTGGGTCGCGCTGATGGGTGGCGTCGGCGCGATCGACGCGAAGCTGTACGTGCCGCGCGTGGGCTGGACCACCAACCTGCAGACGGCCGACGAAGCGCTCGCGCAGAACAACGATGCACTCAAGGTGCCGCAGATCGGCAACGCGCCGCCCGCTCGCGCGGTGACGGGCCTGCAGGTCAGCATCGGCGCAACGTCGCTGCGCGTGCCGGTCACGCGCATCTTCCTCGTCGGGGAATGACGATGCGCGCGCGCCCTCACCGCTCATTGCTTGTTGCTCGTGCTGGCGGTCGCGCACGGGCACGCGGCCGCCAGCGCGGCGCGGCGATCATCACGGCGCTGCTGGTCGTCGCGCTGTCGGCGATCCTCGTGTCGGGGATGCTGTGGCGCCAGCAGGTGCAGATCCGCCGCATCGAGAACCAGCGCGTGATCGCGCAGGCGCAGTGGGTCGCGCGCGGTGCGCTCGACTGGACGCGGATGATCCTGCGCTCCGAAGGCGATACGGCGCCCGGCATCACGTATCTCGGCGGGATCTGGGGCGTACCGATCGCGAAGACGAAACTGTCGGACTTCCTCGGCCGGATCGGCGCGCCCAACGACAACGGCGGCGAAGACACCTATATCTCCGGCTCGATCGAAGACGCACAGGCGAAGTTCAACCTGCGCAACCTCGTGGCGTCGCCGGCGCCCGGCGTGCTGCAGTTGAACGTCACACAGGTCCAGGCGTTCCAGCGCCTGCTGACGACGCTCGGCTACGACGGCGCGTTCGCGAAGCGCATCGCGCTGCAGGTGCGCGCGAGCCTGCTGAATTCGGCGACGCGTTTCCAGATGCCGACGCTGCCGGGTGGCGGCACGGCGCCGCCGATCACTGCGCCGGTGACGACCGATCAGCAAGGCGGCGGCCTCACCGACGATCCCGGCATGACGGGCGGCGACCGCGGGCCGGCGCCGCTGATGATGACGGGCGTCGACAGCCTGCTCGACGTCGACGGCGTGACGCCCGAGATGGTCGCGCGGCTGCGCCCGTTCGTCACCGTGCTGCCGACCACGACACCCGTGAACATGAACACGGCGCCGGCCGAGGTGATCGCGGCGCTGATGCCGGGAATGAGCGTGTCGTCCGCGCAGGCGCTCGTGTCGCGCCGCGAGACCGTGTTTTTCCGCAACGTCGGCGACGTGCAGCTCGCGCTGCGCGGCGCCGGTGCGCCGAACGTGACGCTCGACTCGAGCGTCATCGACGTCAATTCGAGCTATTTCATCGTGCATGGCCGGATCCAGCACGACCGCGCGGAGGTCGATCGCACTTCGCTCGTGTATCGTGATCCGACCACGCATTCGACACGGGTCGTGCGCATCCGCGACCAGCTATAACGACGCCAATCGGGAGAGGAGCTCTTGTGAGCACGTTGATTGTTTCTTTGCCGCCGCGCGAGCCTGCCGTGCCGTTGCAGGAATGGCAGTGGCCCGAGCTGCCGTTCACGCTCGTCGACAAGGCCGGCCATGTGCAGCGCGCCGGCCGTGCGGCGCTCGCGCTGCTGCCGCGCGCGAACGCGACGGTGCTGATCGTCGCCGCGCGCGACGTGCTGC
>NZ_JAAGPE010000256.1:0-13647 GCF_017104605.1 Burkholderia sp. Ac-20384
TGATCGCGTGCGGCGTGCTCGGCGCGTGGTGCCTCGATCCGCAGCGCTCGCTGCGGCGCCTCGCGGGCGATACGGCGCGCACTGCGCCGCCGGTCGGCGCGTGCGGTCGCTAGCGCCTGCTGCGCCGATCGCATCGCATTGCATTCGGCGTGCGGCCCGCCAGCCGGGCCGTGGCGCCTTTCGACGGGAAGCAGTACCACGATACGCCGCGCGACGACGCGGCAGGAGGAGACATGAAGAAGATGATCGCGGCGGCGCTGATCGGCGCGCTGTGGGGGAGCGCGCACGCGCAGTCGAGCGTGACGCTGTTCGGCCGGATCGGCGGCGGCGTCCGGTGGGTCAACGGCCTGCCGGGCGGCAGCCAGGTCGGCTACAACAACAACATCATCGCGGGCAACGAGTTCGGCATTCGCGGCAGGGAGGATCTCGGCGGCGGGCTGAAGGCGCTGTTCGTGCTCGACGGCGCGTTCAGCAGCGGCACCGGTGCGCTCAAAACGTCCGGCACGTTGTTTTCGCAGGCCGCGTATGTCGGCCTGGCCGGCGATTTCGGCCGCCTGACGCTCGGCCGCCAGTTCAACGCCGCGGAGGATCTCGGCATCGCGCTCGATCCGCTCGGCGGGCGCGGGCAATCGCTCGCGGTCGAGCCGGGCGTGCAGTTCGACGGCAACTTCTTCACGCTCGACTCGCGCTTCAACAACACGATCAAGTATCTCGGGCAGGTGGGCGGCCTGCGGTTCGGCGCGAACTATTCGCCCGGCGGCGTCGCGGGCAGCTCGCATGCGGGCACCAGCTATTCGACGGCCGCGATGTACACGTACTCGGACCTGATGGGCGGCGTGTCGTATGCGAAGACCTACAGCCCGGACGGCTCGCAGTCGGCGCAGACGATCCAGGCGGGCGGCACGCTGCAGCTCGGCCGTACGCGCTTCTACCTGAGCTACGCGTCGCTGAACGTGAGCGCGAACAAGGCCGGCGCGCCGTCGCGGCGTGACGATATCCCGTCGTTCGGCGTCGTCGTGCAGCCGCTGCCGTCGGTGCAGTTGAGCGCGGCCGCGTTCTACGACCGCGCGCGCAATCTCGGCAACGTGTCGGGCGCGGACGGTCACAAGCTGACGACCTACGCGATCGCCGAATACTTCCTGTCGAAACGCACGGAGCTGTATGTCGAGGTCGACCGTAACGGGATGACCGGGGCGTACATGCGCGACCCGGCAACGATCGCGGCGCTGAACCTGCGGCGCGGGGCGAGCGCGACGACCGGGGTGTCGATCGGGCTGATGACGCAGTTCTGAGTGCCTTTCAACGATTTTTCAGGAGTGTGATTCGATCATGCGTACTTCATCCCGACTGACTGTGGCGTTGCTGACGGCGGCATGCTGGACCGTCACCGCCCACGCACAACCCGATGCCGCGAGCGCGGCGATCCCGGCATCGGCGGAGGCGGCCGTACAGGCGTCGGCACCGGCGCCGGCCGACCTGTCGCCGGCACAACGCAAGGCGGCCGACCGCAAGCTGAAACGCCGCGTCAGCACGGCGCTCGCGCGCACGAAGAACCTCAACGTCACGCGCATCCTCGTGCGGGTGCGCGACGGCAGCGTGACGCTCAGCGGCTCGGTCACGGATACGAACCAGGTGACGCTCGCGGCGGCGGTTGCGCGGCGCGTCGACGGGGTTGCGTCGGTGTCGAACCTGTTGCGCATCGACGGCCAGCAGCCGTGATGTCCGGACACAAGGTCGTTTTCTTTCCACTACGAGACATGATTCGATGCGAATTCCTCGACACTTTACTGCCGCCCGGCGCATTCGCCGGCGGCTGTCCGACGCCTTCGTTCTGGCCGGCGGGCTCGCGCTCGCCGCGATTGCGCACGCGGTGCCCGCTGCACCCGCTGCAACCGACACCGTCATGCCGGGCATGATGCAAGGCTTCCCGCCGCCGGCCGACCAGGTCGTCAACAAGGCGAACGCATTCACGCCGGCGCGCCTGCGCTGGGCGTTGGGCAATACGCGGCTGCTCGCGCCGACGGCCGGCATTCGGCACGCGACCACGCCGATGCTGTTGCCCGAGCAGCCGGCCTCCGGTCTCGACACGCTGCCCGTGACGATCGGCGGCGAGACGCTGACGCTCGACGCCTACCTGCGCGCAACGCATACGGATGGCTTCATCGTCGTGCAGCGCGGCCGGATCGTCTACGAGCGATACTTCGACGGCTTCCGGCCCGACCAGCCGCACGCATGGGCGTCGATGACGAAATCGGTGACGGGTCTGCTGGCCGCGCAGATGATCGAATCCGGCGTGCTCGACGCGGGCGCGCCGCTTGCGCGCACGGTGCCGGAACTCGCCGACACGCCGTTCGGCGGTGCGACGCTGCAGCAGAACCTGGACATGGAGGTGCCGACCGCGTACGCGCCGGGCATCCCGCCCGATCTCGGCCTGTTCGGCGCGGTCGGGCTGGTGCCCCACCGTGAAGGCGCACCGGCCAGCATCGCCGACTTCCTGCTGACCGTGCAGCGTGTGCCGGACGTGGCGCCCGGCAGCACGTGGTTCTACCAGAACGGTTCGCCGGAAGCCGTTGCGTGGGCGATGCAGCGCGCGACGGGGCAGCCGTGGAGCGCGCTGGTCGAGCGGTGGCTGTGGCGCGATTTCGCGGAAGACGATGCGTACGTCGTCGTCGACCGCAATGCGATGGCGATGGCGAGCGGCGGGCTGTACACGACGCTGCGCGATGCCGCGCGCTTCGCCGAGCGCGTGCGCACGGGGCTCGGCGGGGCACGCGGCGCGCTGCCCGCCGCGACGATTCGTGCGGCGCTGCAGCCCGCGCACAATGCGGCGCTGTTCGCGAAGGGCAACGTGATTGCGGGCAAGGACGGCTATGCGTATCGCGACTACTGGTACCAGGTGAACGACGGCGACGGCTCGTTCGCGGCGGCGGGGCGGTTCGGCCAGTCGATCCTCGTCGATCCGAAGCATGCGCTGACGATCGTCAAGTTCTCGTCGTCGCCGGACTTCGCGCCGCGCGCGCTCGATGCGCACGGTGAATCGACACGGCCGCGCGCGGCGCTCGAACGCGGCGATGCGTTGAGCGCGGTGGCGCGCGCGGTCGACGACCGGCTGCGGTAGCACGTCGCGACAGCGATGTGCCCGGCGAGAGGGGCGGCGTTGCGTCGCCGCTCCTCGATCGTGTCGGCGATCGGGCCGAAGTCGCACTGCGATAGCGCATCGCACGGGCTATCCGGGAAAACCGCATGGGCGCATCGCGCGTCGCCGTTTCGTCAGCTTGCTTACGCGAGCCATTCACGTCTGAGCAAAGCGCGCCGCGTCCAGCGGACCTGCGCGCTTTCGTTTCTCTTGCAGGGGCGCATCGTCCCCGTTCATCTCCCCGCCATTCGATTTCCAACTGCCGCCCAGTTGAACATTTCATTTCTTGATGTGATTGCGGCTGGATACCATCCAGCGACTGTCTATACAACCTGATCGGGCGTATGGGCAGGATCAAAAAAACACAACACATCGATGAACAGGTTTGGAGAGGAGAAGACGGCGATGGTGCGAATGAAGGGTGGGAAGGCGGGCGCCGCAGGCGTGGGCGTAGCCGTTGCAATGCTGTTTGCGGGCGCCGCGCACGCGCAGTCGACGGTGACGCTGTACGGGATCGTCGACGCGGGCGTGACCTACACGAACAACGCGAAGGGCCATGCATTGTGGCAATTCACGGGCGGCAACGAATCGGGCCCGCGCTGGGGCTTGATCGGCACCGAGGATCTCGGCGGTGGCCTGAAGGCGAACTTCCGCCTCGAGAACGGCTTCAACGTCGCGAACGGCGCGCTCGGGCAGGGCGGCCGGATGTTCGGGCGTTCGGCGTGGGTCGGCCTGAGCGGCGCGAACTGGGGCGCGGTGACGCTCGGCCGCCAGTACAACTCGACGCAGGACATCCTCGGCTCGCTGCAGATGAGCAGCTTCCTCGCGCAGTACTCGACGCACCCGTTCGACAACGACGACATCAACAACACGTTCCGCACCAACAACGCGGTGAAGTACGTGTCGCCGACGATCGCGGGCCTGCAGGCGAACCTCGTGTACGGCTTCTCGAACTCGACCGGCTTCGCGAACGACAACAGCTGGAGCGCGGGCGTCACGTACGTGAACGGGCCGCTCAACGCGGGCGCCGCATATGCGCGCGTGAACCAGCCGGCGGTCAGCACGAGCGGCGCCGTTGCTTCGGATAACTACTATCCGGCGTCGGAATCGGTGTTCGGTGCGAGCCTCGGCAACGCGATCCGCCAGCAGATCTGGGGCGCGGGCGGCAGCTACGCGATCGGGCCGGCAACACTCGGCCTGTTGTACACGGGCTCGAACTTCGGGCAGGCGACGGGCGGCGCGCTGCGCTTCAACAACTACGAGGGCAGCCTGCGCTACATGATCACGCCGGCGCTGATGGCGGCGGCCGGCTACACCTATACGCAGGTCGCGCGCGCCAGCGACAGCGGCCACTACCACCAGGTATCGGCCGGCGTGCAGTACCTGCTGTCCAAGCGCACCGACGTGTACGTGAACGGCTTCTACCAGAAGGCGTCATCGGGTGTCGGGCAGGCGTGGATCGACGGCACGGACAGCGCGTCGTCGACGACGTCGCAGGTGGCGGTGGTGGTCGGCATCCGCCAGAAGTTCTGATGTTCTGACGCACACACGCGTCTTCCGGAGGAGGCACTCATGAAACTCAAACTGTTGCTGGCGGCGTTGCCGTTCGTCGGGATGTATGCGGGCGGCTCGCTCGCCGAGGTGCGGCCGCTGCTGTTCGGGCTGCCGTTCCTGCTCGTCTGGAACCTGGTCTGGATGGCGGCCACCGCCGCGATTCTCGCGATCCTGTTCCATCTCGACGAGCGCGACGCGGCCCGCGCCGGCCGCCCGGGAGACGCGCGATGAACGCTTCGATCATCATCATCGCGGCGTTCGCCGTGTTCGCGCTCGCCATCGGCGTGATGGCGCGCCGCGGCCGCAAGCTCACGCTCGAGCAGTGGGCGGTCGGCGGGCGCGGCTTCGGCTCGCTGCTGACGTTCCTGCTGATGGCCGGCGAAGCGTTCTCGACGTTCTCGTTCCTCGGCGCGAGCGGCTGGACCTACAGCAAGGGCGTGCCCGCGTTCTACATCCTGTCGTACGGCTGCCTCGCGTTCGTGATCGGCTACTGGATGCTGCCGGCGATCTGGCGTTACGCGAAGGAGCGCGGGCTCGTGTCGTTCGCCGACTACTTCGCGGCGAAGTACGACAGCCGCGCGATCGGCGTGCTGGTGTCGGTCGTCGCGGTGTTCGCGATGGTGTCGCTGCTGATGATCCAGTTGCGCGGGCTCGGCGTGATCGTGTCGGAGATGTCGTACGGGCTGATTCCGCAGGCGGCCGCGATCTGGATCGCCGCGACGCTGATGGCCGTGTACATGGTCGTATCGGGCATCCACGGCTCGGCGAGCATCGCGATCTTCAAGGACGTGCTGATCCTCGCGATCGCGATCTTTCTCGGCCTGTATCTGCCGATGCACTACTACGGCGGCCTCGGCGAGATGTTCGCGAAGATCGACGCCGCGCATCCCGAACTGCTGCGGATGCCCGAGCATGGTTTCAACCTGAGCTGGTACAACTCGACGATCCTGCTCACGTCGCTCGGCTACTACCTGTATCCGCACGGCTTTACCGCGATCTACGTCGCGAAGGACGAGCGCGCGTTGCGCCGTAACGTGATCCTGATGCCGCTGTACCAGGTGCTGATCGCGTTCCTGTTCCTCGTCGGCTTCGCGGCCGTGATGACCGTGCACGGGCTCGAAGGCGCGCAGACCGATCTCGCGCTGCTGCGGCTCGTGAAGCAGACCTTCCCCGCATGGTTCGTCGGCATTGTCGGCGGCACGGGCCTGTTGACCGCGCTGGTGCCGGGCTCGCTGATCATGCTGAACGCATCGACGACGATCGCGCGCAATATCTACCGCGAAGGCTTCGCGCCGAACGCGACCGACCGCGAGGTGACGCGCGTCGCGCGGATCGCGCTGCCGATCTTCACGCTGGTGGTCGTCTACTTCGTGCTGCGCGGCGGTGCGACGTTCGTCACGCTCGCGATCTTCTCGTCGAGCCTGCTCACTCAGCTCGTGCCGATGCTCGCATCGAGTTTCCTGAAGCGGCCGTTCGGCACGCGTGAAGGCGCGTTCGCAGGCATCGTCGCCGGCGCGATCGTGATCGCGATGACGAACTACTATGGCGTGACGCTCGCGTCGCTGTTCCCGGGTGCGTCGAATACGGTGACGTCGATCAACCCCGGGCTCGTCGCGCTCGCGGTGAATGCGGTGGTGTTCATCGTGATCAGCGCGGTGCAGCGCAAGCTGAAGGCGCGGATCGCGGCGCCGGTCGGTTCGGCGTGACGGCTGGACGGCAACGAAATCAATCGAACGACAACAGGACACAGTGCGATGACTACCGAGGACAAGCGAGCGGACAACCGCGAAGCGATCGACACATTGATCGCGAACGGCTGCGTGATCACGATGGACCCGCAGCGGCGCGTGATCGAGCACGGCGCGGTTGCCGTGAAGGGCGATCGTATCGTCGCCGTGGGCAGCACCGATGAATTGCAGGCGCGCTACCGCGCCGCGCGCACGATCGACGCGCGCCGCAAGGCCGTGCTGCCGGGCCTGATCGATGCGCATGCGCATGCCGGCCACGCGATGCTGCGCACGATCGGCGGCGCGGACGGCGACGCATGGTCGGCCGCAGCCGAGACGATCTACACGCGTGCGTCCGACGAGGCGTTCTGGGAGGCCGAGTCGCACCTTGCCGCGCTCGAACGGCTGAAGGCCGGCGTGACGACGGGCGTGTCGCTGCTCGGCGGCGGCAACTCGATCATGCGCGTCGACGATCCGGTCTATGCACGGCGCCATTGCGATGCGGTCGTACGCACCGGTACGCGCTCGATCGTCGCGGTCGGCCCGTCGCGTCCGCCCGCGCCGCGTGCCTACACGCGCCACACGCCGGACGGCAGCGATACGCGCGACATCGATTTCGACACGATGTATGAAGTGTGCGAGCGCATCATCGACGAATGCCACGGCGATGCCGACGGCCGGATCCGCATCGCGCTCACGCTGCCCGTGTACGGGCCCGAGCACGATCCCGAACTCGCACAGTACGAGCACGAATTCCGCGACCAGGCCGCACGCTACGGCGCGCTGGCGCGCGGGCGCGGGCTGACGTTCACGCAGGACGGCCACCGCGCGGGCACGCTCGCGTTCGCGCATCGCGAGCTCGGCTTGCTCGGCCCGACGTCGTTCATGTCGCACAGCATCGACCTGACCGACGACGACATCGCAGCGTGCGTCGAAACCGGCACTGCGATCGTCCACAACCCGAGCGCGATCATGTCGATCATCGGGCGCTGCCCGGTGCCCGAACTGATCGATGCGGGCGTGACGGTGGCGATCGCATCGGACGGCGCGGCGCCCGATCGCGGCTACGACATGTTCCGCCACATGTGGCAGTGCATGCACTACCACCGCCGTCATTTCCGCGACCCGGACGTGCTGCCGCACGGCAAGGTGCTGGAGATGGTGACGATCGACGCGGCGAAGGCGCTGTCGATCGATCACGAGGTCGGTTCGCTGGAAGCCGGCAAGCTCGCCGACATCGTCCTCGTCGACCTGTTCCGGCCGCACATGATGCCGATGAACATGCCGGTGTATCGGGTGACGTGCTTCGCGAACGCGGCCGATGTGTGCATGACGATGGTCGGCGGAAGGGTGCTGATGGAGGATCGGCGCGTGTTGTCGGTCGATGAAGGCGCGGTGCTCGAACGGGTGAACGAAGTCGCGGAACTCACGATCGAGCGCAGCGGGTTACGTCATTTGCTCGACGAACCGAAGACATTGTGGAGACGGAGTCACTATTGACTGACAAAAATTGACACGACGGGACGAACTCTTGTCGGTTTGGTGGCGACTAAGGAATCGTCACATTGATAGGAGTAGGTATAAATGAACGTCAGGATTCCTCTCGCCGCCGCTGCACTGATCCTCGCGCAGGCCGCGTGGGCCGCGGGCCCCGCGCCGACGAAAACATGGACGATGAGCGCCATCCCCGGCGATCGCGCGGCGAGCGACGCGTTCGCTGCGATGAAGAAAGGTCGCACGGTGCCGGCATGGGTGACGAACGGAACCGAATCTCCGGGAACCACGGTCGTGTTCGGCGGGCACGACGTCTACGTGATGACGGCCTGCAAGCCGCACAACTGCGGTTCGGAGCGCATCGCGGTGCTGTACGACCCGCAGAAGAAGGTGATGTACGGTGTGCTGTCCGTCGCGGGTCCGAAGGAAGGCACCGAGAAGCTGACCTGGCTCAATATCGGCGGCGGTAGCGAATCGATCGACGGACGGACGATTCTGTATGCGGCACTGACGGGCAGCCTCGAGAACCACCCGGACGCGTTCAATTACAAGTGACGCCGGCCGATTGACGGCCGGTCGTGCATCAATCGCGGTCGCTGCCCGACCGGGCCGGCCGACGTGAAGCAGGGGCGTCGCGCGATCGTGCGCGGCGCCCCTTTTTGCTGGCGCGGCTCGGTCGGCATGCAACTGCGAAGGTCAGCGACGGTAGATGAACTCCAGGTCGGTCGCTTCACCGACCTTGAAATCGTACGTACCGACCCGCTTGAAACCGGCTTTCTCGTAGAAGGCGATGGCCTTTGCGTTGCCGGACCACACGCCAAGCCACACCGGGCCGGGGCGCTCCGTGGCCAGATAGTCCAGTGCGGAATCGAACAACGCACGCCCGGCGCCGGTCCCTTGCGTCCCGCGCCGAAGGTAGATCTGATGGATCTCCCCGGAACCGTCGGCAACGTCCGGGTGCGGGAGCTTGCACGGCCCCGCTTGTGCATACCCCACCAGCTGGCCGTCGTCGCTTTCGGCGACCCACGTGCGGCACTGGGGATCGTTGAGCTGGCCCGTGACCGCTTCTACCGAGTAGGTCTTGGTCTCGTACGCAGCCAGATCATGCGGCGGGTAGTCGATATTGAATCCGTCATGCAGAAAGGTTTCGCGAAACGTGTCGCGCTTCAATTCGGCAAGCGGGATGGCATCGGACGGCGTAGCAACGCGGATCAACATGGAGGATGGCTGGGTTCGTGGGTCGGGCAGACAGTTTATCCCGGCTGACGGGAGGCTTGCGAGCGCCGGGACGACCTGCGTGCGAGCCGTGCCAGGGGCGTGTGTGCCCGAATCTGATCGACCGCAAGGCAATCGTGCCGATGCCGGTGGTTGACCGCCGACGGACATGCTAGGATTTCCGACAAACAACTTCGGAGACTGCCATGCCGTTCATCTGCGAAAACGTTGCATGCCGCGCCGTGCTGGCTCGCGGGCAGGTCAGACCCCATCAAGAGGACTCAGGGTGGTGCTTCTATTGCCCGGACTGCAAAACGAGGAATGAGTTGATGTATGTCGACGTGGCCGGTGGCGCCGTCGAACTGGTTCAGCCGGAGCGAGCCAGTCCTCCGCACAAGGTGGTTGCAACGGCCCGGCCGTTGCAGGATGGCAAATACGCCGCGCAGTTGAGCGTTCAGCGGGCGCTCGCCGTGAGGGGAACGTATGCGGCCGAAGAACACTGGGATGAGCTCGGTGTGTTCGGCGACGCGCAAGAGGCCGTCGCGCATGCGAATTCTTTCGCAACGGACCTGTTGCAGCGAGCGGCATAATCGCGCCATTCGATGCCCACGAGCCGTGTCTGTCGCGATCGATCGCGACATGCGTCACGGCTTGTCCAATACGGCAATACAGTCGATTTCGACGAGAAAGTCGGGATTCGGCAGTGACGCCACGATCGCGGTGCTTCGGGCCGGGAATTTCCCGGCCTGGAAGTATCCCGCGTAAATGCGGTTCATCTCCTTGAAGTCCTCCCGCCGCACCAGCATCACATCCACCTTCACCACGCGGTCCCATCCCGTGCCGGCGGCCTTGAGGATGCCCGTGACGTTCTCCATCGCCTGAGTCATCTGCCTGGTGAAATCGCCGACGGCGAGCTTGCCGTTCCGGTCATAAGCGGGAATCCCCGAAACGAACAGAAGGTTGCCGGCTTTGACGGCCGGAGCGAGCGGCACGGGGATCACGTACTGATCGGCGGCCTGAACGTATTCGAGCGGTGTTCGTGAGGACGCGGCTTGCTGACCCATGGGTGTCGTGCAGCCGCATAGAAGGAGGCCGGATCCGATGAATCCGGCAACAAGGTAGCGCGTTCGCATCGTGTTTTCTCCCGGGATCGGTCCTGTGCGCGATCCGGCAGTGAGCGCCCGGCGAGACAGCGGATCGTGACCTCTTCAAAACAGTTTAGGAAATCGAAGAGCGGATGGTTGGACTTCCCGCGCGGGAGGGCATCGTATCGAGCGAAGTGGATTGGCAGCGCTCCGTTTGTCCTACGAAAAACCGGCTGACGATCGGCCTCGCAGGTCGCGACAGTGAAGAAGAGGCGTCGCGCATTCATGCGTGACGCCTCTTCGCGTTGTCCGTTCCCGCCCGTCAGTTATAGATATCGAACGAGAAATACTTCTTCGAGATCCGCTGGTAAGTCCCGTCCTGGATCAGGCTCGCCAGCGCCTGGTTGATCTGCGTGCGCAGCGCGTCGTCATCCTTGCGCACGCCGATCGCCGAACCCACGCCGAGCGTCTTCGGGTCATGCAGCGGCGGCCCCGCGAATTCGAAGTTCGCCCCCTTCGCGGTTTTCAGGAAACCGAGGTCGGCCTGCACCGACGATTGCAGCGACGAATCTAGCCGCCCCGACAGCAGGTCCTGGTAGACGAGATCCTGTGTCTGGTACGTGCGGACGATCACGCCTTTCGGCTCCCAGTACGTGCGCGCATACGTCTCCTGCGTCGAACCCTGTTCGACACCGACGCTCTTGCCCTGCAGCGATTCGGGCGTCGGCTGCAGGTTCGAGCCGCGCCGTGCGACGAGCCGGGGCGGCACGTTGTTGATCTTGTCGGTGAATGCGATCTGCGCGAGGCGCTTCTCGGTCACGCTCATCGACGACAGCACGCCGTCGAACTTGCGTGCCTTCAGCGCCGGGATCATCCCGTCGAACGCGTTCTCGACCCACACGCAACGCACCTTCATTCGTTCGCAGATCGCATTGCCGAGATCGATGTCGAAGCCGACGAGCTTGCCGTCGGGCGCGAGCGATTCGAACGGTGCATAGCTGGGGTCGACGCCGAGGCGCAGGACCGCCGGGTCTTTCGCGGCGGCGGCGCCGGCCGTCAGCGCGAGCGCAACGGCCAGGACGAGCTTTTTCATGTCTGTCTCCAATACCGATTGATGTAGTTTGTTTTGAAGCGAACCAGCGGCCGATGGGCGTGACTGCCCGCGCCCGGCCATGCGCGGGCGGCTGGACGAGTGCCGAAGGCGCTCGCCCGGATTCGAAGGGAAAGTTATCGAGCGGCGCTGGCGATGCGCGCCATGCTGTGCCGGTAGCCGGCGGGCGAGAACGCGGCATTCAGCGCGGCCATCGCGGCGATCACGCCGAGATGCATCCACCACGCGACTGCGAAGCCGCCGCCCGCGTCGCGCAGCCAGCCGATCAGCCATGGGCTCGCCGCGACCGTCAGGAAGCCGATGCCCTGCACGAACGCGGCGAGCGCGCCTGCAAGCCGTGCATCGGGCAGGTGGTCGAGCGTGACGATCAGGCTCATCGAGAAGAAGCCGCCGAGACCGAGGCCGACGCTCGCGACCCAGAACCACGGTGCGACCGCGGGCAGCGTCGCGAACCCGATGAAGCCGGCCGCCTGCAGCGCGAGCGTGAGCCACAGCACGGCGCGGCGGTCGGGCGAACGTTTTGCAAGCATCGGCATCGCGAGTGCGCCAGCCGCCTGGAACAGCGCCATCCACGCGAGCAGGTTGCCGCTCGCTTGCGGACTCATGCCGATGCTGCGGTAGAACGCGGGCAGCCATGCGACGAGGCTGGCGTAGCCGCTGTTGCTGAGCCCGAAGAACAGCGCAAGCTGCCACGCGCGTGGAATGCGGGCGAACGCGGTGATCGGGGCCGATACGGCCGTCGCGTGCACGGCGTCGCGCGGCGCCTTCGCACGCCACAGCGCGAGTGTGACGAGCGCGGGCACGGCCCACACTGAGAGCGAGAGATGCCAGCCGCCATGCGCGGCGAGCCACGGGCTCGCGACCGCGCCGAAGGCGCCGCCGCCGACCAGCGCGGCCGAGTAGAGGCCCATCGCGAGCGGCAGCCGGTCGACGAACCAGCGTTTCGCGAGGCCGGGCACGAGCGCCTGGATCACGGCGACGCCGGCGCCCGCGACGATCGCGGTCGCGATCAGGCCCGCGCTGCCGCCGGTCCACAGGCGAGCCGTGCAGCCTGCCGCGATCAGTGCCAGCGCGACCGTCAGCGCGCGCTGTTCGCCGAAGCGTCGCGCGAGCCCGACTCCGACTCCGGCCACGACCCCCATCAGCACGAACGGCAGCGTGGTCAGCAGCGCGGCCGCACGAAAGCCGAGGCCCGTGTCGGCGCGCACGACGTCGAGCACGGGGCCGAATGCGGTCAGGAACGGTCGCAGGTTGAGGCCGGCCAGCACCAGCAGCGCGAGCGCGCCATAGGACACGGAAACCGCATGCGGGCGGTGGACGGCTTGCGCGGTGCCGGGGTCGGACATCGGGATGCTCCAGGGAGGGGGCCGGGGGCCCTGTGATGCGATGCCGAAAGGGTAAGCGCGCGCTACGCCAGGTGAAAATTAAATATTCGACTGGGAATCAGTGCGGAATGCGATGGGTTTGCCCGGAGCGATGGGGCCGGATGGGCGCGGCTGGCGAAGGCGGGCGATACGGTGCGACGGCGCTTTTGTCTGATGAGTCAGGCTGGACGCGCGCCGTCATGCGACGGGCATCTGCTCGGCCAGCGCTTGCTTTCGCGTGGCCACCAGCGTCCGGACAAGCGCGCGATCGGCAGCCGTTTCCGGCGTAAAGATCACGAGCGTCTGGTCGGGCCGGCCGCTCACCGCGAACGCCGAGTATTCGAGCGCGATTCGCCCGACGGCAGGATGGTGGAGCTCCTTGGTCCCTTCCTCGTGCGAGCGGATATCGTGGTCGCGCCACAGCGCGTCGAACTCGGCGCTCGTCGCGCGCATCTCGTCGACGAACGCCTGCACGGCCTGTGTCGCGCCGCCGCGCGCGACGTCGGCGCGAAACGCGCCCACTGCGAACCGCGCGACGCGCTCCCAGTTCGCCTGCACGCCGCGCACGTGCGGATCGACGAAGATGAGCCGCAGGATGTTGCGCCGTTCCGGCGACAGCGTCGTGTAGTCGGTCAGCGTCGCGGCCGCCGCATCGTTCCACGCGACGACGTCCCACGTCGCCGAGCGCACGATCGCGGGGCTCGCGTCGAGCGAATCGAGCACGTGCTGCACGCGCGGCGACA
The DNA here is from genome assembly GCF_017104605.1 of Burkholderia sp. Ac-20384. Classification (NCBI taxonomy): domain Bacteria; kingdom Pseudomonadati; phylum Pseudomonadota; class Betaproteobacteria; order Burkholderiales; family Burkholderiaceae; genus Burkholderia; species Burkholderia sp. Ac-20384. The sequence continues at coordinate 13,430 of NZ_JAAGPE010000256.1, forward strand.
CATGGTCGGCAGCGTGATAGCGCACTTCCGGCAGGTGGCCGACGCCGATCAGGAACAGGTGCTCGCGCTCGGCGTCGTTCAGCAGCAGCGCGCGGCCGAAGCCGGTAAATGTCAGCCGAGCAATTGATTCACGACGCGGTGTAACGAATCACGCCGTGCACGCGCGCTGGTTTCCCGTGCGAGATTCATGCACACTCGGCGTCATTGCGCACCACGCG
>NZ_JAAGPE010000257.1:0-13544 GCF_017104605.1 Burkholderia sp. Ac-20384
TCCTCGGTCAGCGCGCGTTCGAGCCGGTCGGCCCGTGCGGCAAAGACGGCTTCGACGCCTTCGCCGCGCGCGATGCGCGCCTCGAATGCCATCCCCGTCACGGCGATGACGGGCAACGTGCCGGTGGATTGCGGCGCCACGCGTTACAGCCCGACCGTCACGCGCGTCGTGTTGTCGCGCTTCAGGTTGCGATAGCGGGCGAGCGCCCACAGCGGGAAGAACTTGCGATAGCCGTGGTAGCGCAGGTAGAACACGCGCGGGAAGCCCGTCGCCGTGAAGCGCGTTTCGTCCCACAAGCCCTCTTCGTTCTGCTCGGCGATCAGGTAGTCGATGCCGCGCGCCACCGCCGGGTTGTTCACTTCGCCGGCCGCCATCAGGCCGAGCAGCGCCCACGCGGTTTGCGACGCGGTGCTCGGCGCCTGCTCGAAGCCGCGATAGTTGAGCTTGTAGCTGTCGCCGTCCTCGCCCCAGCCGCCGTCCTTGTTCTGGATCGACAGCAGCCACTGCGCGCCGCGCTTCACGCGCGGATCGTCCGGCGTCAGGCCGGCCGCGTTCAGCGAGCACAGTGCCGTCCACGTGCCGTACACGTAGTTCATCCCCCAGCGGCCATACCAGCTGCCGTCCGGCTCCTGTTCCTTGAGCATGTAGTCGAGTGCGCGACGGGCCGGTTCGCTGTTCAGCGGCGTCTCGCCGAGCTGCGACAGCATCGACAGGCAGCGGCCCGACACATCGGCCGTCGGCGGATCGAGCAGTGCGCCGTGATCCGAGAACGGGATGTTGTTCAGGTAGTACTGCGTGTTTTCCGGTTCGAACGCACCCCAGCCGCCGTCGCTGCTCTGCATCCCGACAACCCACTCGCGCGCACGCGCGATCGAATCGCGATACGCATCGTTCTGCTTGAGTTGCTGCGCGCGCTCCATCGCCACCGCGACCACCGCCGTATCGTCGACGTCAGGGTAGTGCGCGTTCGCGTACTGGAACGCCCAGCCGCCGGGCCGCACGTGCGGGCGGCGCGAGATCCAGTCGCCGCGCACGTCGAGGATCTGCAGCGGGCGCAGCCATTCGAGGCCGCGGATCGCGGCATCCTCGGCACGCGCGTCGCGCGTCTCGAGCAGCGCATTCGCAGCGAGCGACGTGTCCCACACCGGCGACAGGCAGGGCTGGCAATACGCTTCGTCCTCCTGCACGACGAGCAGCTTCTCGATCGACTTGCGCGCGATCGCGCGGTTCGGATGATCTTCCGCGTAGCCGAGCACGTCGTACATCATCACCGAGTTGGCCATCGCCGGATAGATCGCGCCGAGGCCGTCCTCGCCGTTCAGGCGCTCGTCGACGAACGACACGGCCTGGCGGATCGCGCGTTCGCGCGTGTAGTTCGGGAACAGGCCATCGACCGCGCGCAGCGCATGGTCGACCACACGGAAGAACGCGAACCAGCCGGCGCTCTGGTGGCCCTGGCGCGGCAGCAGCCCGGCGTTGACGGGCGGATCGATGAACAGCTCGTCGATGCGCACGCCGCGCGGGTTCTTCGCGAGCGGACGCTTCGCGTTCAGCACGAGCAGCGGCACGATCACGGTGCGCGCCCAGTACGACACCTTCGACAGATGGAACGGAAACCACTGCGGCAGCAGCATGATCTCGACCGGCATCATCGGCACCGCGCGCCACGGAATCGCACCGTACAGCGCGAGCTGGATGCGCGTGAACACGTTCGACATCTCGGCGCCGCCCATCGCGTGGATGGCACGGCGCGCGCGCTGCATGTGCTCGGCGTTCTCGTCGTCGCCGATCACCTTCAGCGCGAAATACGCCTTCACGCTCGCGCTGATGTTCGGCGCACCATCGGTGAACAGCGGCCAGCCGCCGTCGGCCTGCTGGATGCGGCGCAGATACTTGCCGATCTTCTGCTCGAGCTCGAGGTTCGGCGTCTCGCCAAGATAGTGGACGAGCAGCACGTATTCGGCGGGAATCGTCGAATCGGCTTCGAGTTCGTAGACCCAGTGGCCATCCGCGTTCTGCGCGGCCAGCAGCGCGTCGGTCGCACGCGCGACGGCCGTATCGACGCCGGCCGGCACGGCGCCGGCGGACAGGGTAGCCATTTCGGTGAGATCGTTCATCGGTCCCTCTCTTATTGTGTCTGGAGCACGTCCGCGGCCAGCTGGCCGGAGCGGATCGCGCCCTCGATCGTGGCAGGCAAACCGGTGGCAATCCAGTCACCCGCCAGCACAAGATTGGTCCAGCGCGTACGCACGGCCGGACGTTTCATTTCCTGCGACGGCACCGCCGCAAAGCCCGCGCGCGGCTCGACGACGAGCTGCCACGCGGGGATGGTTTCCGGGTTCGCGCCGGTCACGCGCGCGACGTCTTCCCAGATGCGCCGCGCGAGCGTGTCGCGCGGCGTGTCGAGCCAGCGGCCCGCGTCGCGGATCGTCGCCGCGAGCTGGCCGCCGCCGGAGCGCACCGCGTCGACGACACCGTTGACCACGGACGTCTGCAGCGGATTGCCGGCCGGCACTTCGACCGCGAAATACGCGGTCACCACCGCGCTGAACGTGTCGGGCGCGGTGAGTTCGGGCACGAGCGGCTGCGCGACCTCGGGCGGCACGGCCAGTACGACGGCGTCGCCGGGCGCGAGATCGATGCGCTCGCCGCCGACCGAGACCGCATCGACCGCATTGCCGTGCGCGCCGAATTCGAACGCGTCGAGCCGCGAATTCAGCCGGATCTGCGCGCCGCCATGCTGCAGCATCCGCAGCGCCGGTTCGACGAAGGCGCTGCCGAGGCCGTGGCGCGCGACGAGCGGACGGCAAGCGGGGCCGCCCGCGGAAAACGTGCTGCACAGCGCCGCGCGCGCGAGTTCGGCACTCGCATGGCGCGGCTCGACGTTCAGCACACCGAGGAAATACGGCCGCAGCCAACGTTCCCACAACATGCCGTCGCATCGCATCGTCTGTGCGAGTGAACGGCCCATGCGCGCGAATGCGAGCGGGGCGAGCGCGAGGTAGTCGAGCGGCGTCGTGCCCGGCGCGCGCGACGCGGCATCGAACAGCCACGACGGCCAGCGCCCGTTGCCGAAGCGCAGCGTCCAGCGCTGCTGCGACGCGACGTCGACCACCGGAAATTCAGGCAGCGCGGGCCCCACAAGCTGGTCGGTCGCGCCGATCGCACGCAGGTAGCGCTGCGTCGCGGGCTGTCCCGCGAACACCGTGTGCAGCCCGCTGTCGAGCGTCGTGTTCAGCGTCCCGTCGAACCACGTGCGGCAGCGGCCGCCTGCATGCGCGTGCGCGTCGTGCAGCACGATGCGTCGCCCGCGGCGTTGCAGCTCGACCGCGGCCGACAGGCCGGCAACGCCGGCGCCGATCACGTGGACGGTCCTGGGCATCGACTCGGTCGGCTCAGAACAGCGCGTAGCGCGCGGCGATCATCAGCATGCGCGCTTTCGGCTTGCGCAGCGGCGCGCGCGGGAACGCAAAGCCGCGTGCGATCGCGGCTTCGAGAATGCAGCGATACGCGCCCGACATGATGCGCGGCGCCTTCACCTGCGCACGCGCGCAGCTATCCATCACCGCGTCGGCCTGGCGGAAGTGCTCGAGCGCGCGCTCGACGAGCGTCGCGCACACGCGCGGCAGCGCCGGATCGCGCACGATCGTCGCCGGGTCGGTGATCGCGATGCCTTCGCGCGCGAGCAGTTCGCGCGGCAGGTAGCAACGGTTGATCGCCGCATCGTCGTCGATGTCGCGCAGGATGTTCGTCAGTTGCAGCGCGCGGCCGAGGTGATGCGACAGCTTGATCCCTTCGGCTTCCGGCATCCCGAAAATCCTCACCGACAGCCGGCCGGCCGCGCTCGCCACGCGATCGCAGAAGAGGTCGAGCGTCGGTTCGTCGGGCGCGCAGATGTCTTCGACCGCGTCCATCGCCATCCCGTCGATCATCGCGTGGAAGTCGTCGCGCTGCAGGTTGAATGCGCGGATCTCGCGGTCGAGCGCAGCCAGGTGGCGCGGCGGGCGGCCGGCGAAGCACGCGTCGATGTCCGCGCGCCAGCGATCGAGGCCCGCGTTGCGCTCGGCGCGCGGCAGGTCGCTGTCGGCGATGTCGTCGACCGCGCGGCAAAACGCGTAGACCTGGAACATCGCATCGCGCTGCACGGCCGGCAGGATGCGCATCGCAAGATAGAAGGAACTGCTCGATGTGACGGCAGCGGCGTCGGTTTCTTGTTCGTCCACGACGGAATTGGAAACGGCCAAGACGAGCTCCACGGAGACACCCACGCGGGGCGATTGAAGAAGCCATGCCCGGCTGGGATGGTCAGGGTGTCAAATGCGTGCGAGATATGCGAACGATCGACGCAGACAGGCACAAATTACCGGCCGGAAGCCGGAATTGGGCGAAAGTATAGCAATCTTTGAAGTTCGATGGCGGACACGCGCCGCGTGCGGCGGCATGCCGGAAGCCGTTGGCCGGCAAGCGCGGCCGGCCCGTGCGGCACCCGGCGCCGGCCGCGCGTCAGCCGTAAACGATGTCCCGCTGCAGGTCGAGCGCAATGAGCCCCATTTCGCGGGTGAGCTGCAGCATCGAACGGCGTTCGAGGCGCGAGCCCATGAAGCTCGTCACGCGGCCGTCGGGCTCCGCGGTGAACTGAAAGACCGCGCCGCCCGTGCCGAACCACGCGCCCGGCACATCCGGCGATTCCTGCCAGTCGATCTGCGCGAATACGCGCGCGATGCCCGCGCGCACCAGGTCGCCCGGGCCGATCGGCGGCGCGATGTCGCCCAGGTCGTCGAGCGAATAGGGGCCGGGTTTGTCCGGCTTCCGGTAGAAGAGATAGTCGACGTTCATGGGGCGCAATCGCAGGCAAAGCAACAAATTAGCGTGCTTCAGGATAAATTCAAATCGGATACGGACGAAATGTGGCCTGTACGAGACAAGAGGGACAGGTCGAATCCGGCCCGTCTGGGCGCACGCGGGTTCGTCTAAGATGACACCTTTCTCAAAATCAGAAGACCCGGACACCATGGAGACGAACGCAAGCGCCACCCCGCAGTCCGATCATCCCGTTTTCGTGCTCGTGCACGGCGCCTGGCACGGCGCGTGGAGCTACGCGCACGTTGCCGCCGCGCTGGCCGCGCGCGGCCACCTGTCGATCGCGCGTGACCTGCCCGCGCACGGCATCAATGCCCGCTTTCCCGCTTCGTACTTCGCCCGCCCGCTCGACAAGGATGCGTTCGGCGCGGAGCCGTCGCCGGTCGCGAACACGACGCTCGACGATTACGCGACGCAGGTGATGCAGGCGGTCGACGACGCGTACGCGCTCGGCCACGGCAAGGTCGTGCTCGTCGGGCACAGCATGGGCGGCCTCGCGATCACGGCAGCCGCCGAACGCGCGCCGGAAAAGATCGCGAAGATCGTCTATCTCGCGGCCTTCATGCCCGCGTCGGGCGTGCCGGGCCTCGATTACGTGCGCGCACCTGAAAACAAGGGTGAAATGCTCGGCCCGCTGATGCTGGCGAGCCCGCGCGTCGCCGGTGCGCTGCGCATCGACCCGCGCAGCGGCGACGCCGCGTATCGCGACCTCGCGAAGCGCGCGCTGTACGACGACGTGCCGCAGGCCGACTTCGAGGCCGTCGCGAACCTGATGACCTGCGACGTGCCGGCCGCACCGTTCGCGACCGCGATCCCGACGACGGCCGCACGCTGGGGCGCGATCGACCGCCACTACATCAAGTGTCTGCAGGATCGCGTGATCCTGCCCGCGCTGCAGCAGCGCTTCATCGACGAAGCCGACGCGTTTGCGCCCGGCAACCCGACCCACGTGCACCAGCTCGACAGCAGCCATTCGCCGTTCATGTCGCAGCCGGCCGTGCTGGCCGGCGTGCTGGCCGACATCGCGAAAAGCTGAGCGCCACATGCGCCCAAGGTATCCGCTCCGCGCACAGCGGGGCGGATGCGCGACCTGGGTGTACGCGACTTATGCGTACGCGACCGACCGATCGCGCCCGAGCCGCTTCGCGCGATAAAGCGCGGCGTCGGCCTCGTTGACGAGCACGTCGCAGGTCGGCGCACCCGTCTTCGCACACGCGCCGCCGACGCTCGCCGTCACCGGCACGCTGACGCCTTCGGCATCGACCGGCACGCTGCCGATCGCATCGCGCACCTTGTCGGCCACCAGCATCGCCTCGTCGAGATTCGTGCACGGCAGCAGCAACGCGAATTCCTCGCCGCCGAAGCGGCCGAACGTATCCTGCGCGCGCACGATCGCCGCGACGCGACGCGCGGTCTCGCGCAGCACGGCATCGCCGGCCGCATGCCCGAAACGGTCGTTGATCGTCTTGAAGTGGTCGAGATCGAACAGCAGCACCGACATGTCACCACCGTAGCGCTGCCAGCGCGAGAATTCGTCGCCGAGCCGCGCCTCGAAGAAGCGCCGGTTCGCGATGCCGGTCAGGCCATCGCGATTCGCGTGCTCGCGCAGCTTCGCAACCGCTTCCTCGCGCTCGCGCTGCATCACGCTCACATGCGTGACGTCCGAGATCGTCACGCACACGGCCTCGACGTCGCGGCCGCGCGTGAGCGGCATGAACGTGCAGTCCTGCTGCATGTAGTCGACGCCGCCCGTGATCGGCCGGTCGTGCTCGAAGCGAAACAGGTAGGGCCGCTGCTCCCACGAGCTGAACGCGAAGCTGCCGAGCTGGAACACGCTCTCGAGCTTGCGCGACAGCCACGCGCGCGGCAGGTCGGGAAAGCAGTCGAACAGGTTGCGGCCGATCACGTCGGCGGCCGGGATACCGCTGTGGTCCTGCATGAAGCGATTCCACATCAGCACGGTCATCGCGCGGTCGAGCACGAACAGGCCGAAGCCCACCCGCTCGATCACGAGGTCGCTCAGCGACGGGGTGGCGGCCGTCATAGCGCGGACAGCAACGCGTCGAGCGCATCGCCCATCAGCCGGATCGAATCCTCGGCCATCAGCATCACGAAGTGGGCCCGGAACGCGTGGTCCTCGAGCCCGAAGTTCACTTCCAGCAACAATGCAACGCTCCATGCCAGCTCGGTCGGCTGGAATACGTCGTCGAACGACACGTTCGCGCCGAGCAGCCCCGGCGGAAAGAACACAGGCTTGCGGCCGAGCTCGTCGAGGATCGACGCGACGCACGCACCCATCAGCACGTTCGCGACGTCGAACACGACTTCGTCGGGTGTCGCCATCCCGCCGTACACGCCGTCGCCGAACGTACGGTCGACGACCGACATGAGCCGCGCGATGCTCGCGGTGCGGCACAGCACGATTGCTTCGCCCTTGATGTCGGAACGAAAGCCCTGGCGCACGGCGGTCACGTTGTCGTGAATGCCCGTCATCTCGCGCAGCGCGTCACCGGCGTCGGTCGCTTTCACGACCCGCACGCGCGGCACCGACAGCTCGATGAAGTGCCCGAGCAACAACGCGAGCCGCGCGGCGGCGCGGCCCATTGCGAGGTTGGCGATCTCCTGCAACGCGTCGCGTTGCTCCGCCGTGAACACCGAGTCAGGCATACAACCCATACTCCTTGAGAATGGGCAGCAATGCCTCCGACGTCACGGGCTTGGCTACGAATGCGATCGCGCCCAATTCGCGCACGCGTGCTTGCGCCTGCGGCTGGATATCGGCGGATACCACGATCACGAACGTGTTCAGATCTTCGTGGCGCAGTGTCTCCAGGACCTGATAACCGCTCATGTCGGGCATCGTCAGGTCCAGAAACATTACGGAAGCTTTGCCGTCACGATAGAGCGCCAAGGCCTCTCGACCATTCGCGGCATACCTGACTTCGACGTCCCAGCCTCCCGGCAGCGCCTTTGTCAGAAGTTTGCGAGCGAGCAGCGAATCGTCGGCAATTACAATCGGCAAAGGCATGGAGCGAAGCAGTATACGGAATGGTCTCTCTCGCGTTAACGACCGCGCGGCGCACTTCTTTAGGCGCCATGCGTTCGGGTGCGGGCAACCGTCTTGCGGCCGCGCGCGGGCGCCGCGACGCGGGTGCGCGCGACGCACCGCGCGGCGAACGCCGGCGGGCGCATATATCTGTCATAGGGAAAGCAAGGCGCGATTCTCTGAGTAAACCGGAGGCGATGCAACTCGCCATTTTCACCATTTCGAACAGAATTGGTCCGAACAGGCGCCATTCCGAAAACAGCCGCGACCATTTTCGAGATAAGCACGCAAAATTTTTCCTTGTGTACGTTTGCGCTGCCGGATTCGTCGCGTTTTCAATCTGACAATTTCCCCCTGTCGAAATCGACAGGATTACCGGTGTCCGGGGCCGTGCGGCGGCCCGTCGCAACTCGTTTATGATGGCAGGCACCTCCGCCTCACCCGCTTCCTCGATGACGTCCGACCGGCCCGCCGATTCCCACGCTCCCGCCTCCCCACCCGCCGACGACTGGCAGGACGACGGCAACTACGCGTCCGGTGCGCCCGAGCACGATTTCGCGGTGCGTCGCGTGACGCTGATCGTGCTGCTCGTCGCGGCGATCGTGCTGCCGTGCATCTACGTCGTGGTGATGGCGTACAACGACCTGAAGACGCGCGAGGCCGCCGCGAGCGACGTGACGATGCGCACGGTGCGGGTGGCCGAGGAGCACGCGCTCAAGGTGTTCGACCTGAGCGAAACGCTCGATGCGCGCATCGTCGATCTCGTGCAGGACATGGACGACGCGACCGTGCGCAACCGGGAGTCCGACATCCACGAAGCGCTGAACACGATCGGCGGCGGCTATCCGCAGGTGGCCGCCGTGTCGATCTTCGGCGCGAGCGGGATGCTGCTCGCGAACAGCCTCTACTATCCGGCGCCCTATGCGTCGATCGCGAACCGCGACGACTTCGCCGGCATCCGTGACGGCAAGGTCATCGAACACATCTCGCGGCTGATGATGGGGCCGCTCAAGCTCGAGAACATTCCCGTGTTCAACACGGGCGTCGCGCGCCGCCATAGCGACGGTTCGTTCGCCGGGATGGTGTCGATCGCACTGAAGTCGTCGTATTTCAACGCGTTCTACCGCGACCTGCTCGGTGGCGCGAGCACGCCGATGACGATGGCGCTCGCGCGTTCGGACGGCGCGGTGATCGCGTCGTATCCGCCGCCGCCGGCACTCGCGCACACCGACCGCGCCGTCACGTTCGGCGACACGCGCAACGATCCGCGCGCCGGTGTCGTGCGCGTGCGCCACGACGGCGCGAGCAGCGAAATCGTCGCGTATCGCCAGGTCGGCAGTTATCCCGTCTACGTGACGTGCGCGTACCGCACGTCGGCGATCTGGCATGAATGGTACGAACACCTGAGCGTTCTGTTCATCTCGATGTTCGCGCCGTCGGTCGCGCTGTGGTCCGTGATCTGGCTGTCGCTCAAGCGGCTGAAGGCGGAAGAGGAGGCGTGGGACCGCTGGCAGGCCGAAGCGTCGATGCGGCGCTCGATCGAATCGGCGTACCGGCAGTCGCGCAAGATGCAGGCGCTCGGCAACCTCGTCGGCAGCGTCGCGCACGACTTCAACAACCTGCTGATGATCATCTCGAGCAACGTGCAGATCGTGCGGCGGCGCGGGGTCCAGCATCTCGACAAGGAACTCGGCGCGATCGAACGCGCGCTGAAGAACGGGCAGTCGCTCACGCGCCAGCTCCTCGGCGTCGCGCGCAAGCAGCCGCTGCACAACGAGACGATCGACGTCGGGCAATGGGTCGGCACGTGCCGCGAACTGCTGAAGACATCGCTCGGTTCGAAATCGTCGCTGGTCGTCGCGATCGAGCCCGGTGTCTGGCCGATCCGCGTCGACGTCGCGGAGCTCGAGCTCGCGGTGATCAACCTCGCGGTCAACGCGCGCGACGCGATGGCGACCGGCGGCCGCTTCACGGTCGGCGCGCGCAACGTGACGCTGCGTCGCGAGGACGGCTTTCCGCTGACCGGCGACTTCGTGCAGATCTCGCTCGACGATACGGGTTCGGGCATGGCGCCCGACGTGCTCGCGCGCGCGTTCGAGCCGCTGTTCACGACGAAGGCGCAGGGGATGGGGACGGGGCTCGGCCTGCCGCAGGTGTTCGCGTTCTGCGAACGCTCGGGCGGCCTCGCGACGATCGACAGCGCGGTCGGCGCCGGCACGTCGGTGCGTCTCTACCTGCCGCGCGCCCGCGCCGAGGATGTCGTCGCGCGGCCGCAGGCGGTCGTGCACGACGCGGGGGCAGGCGCGCTCGCCGGCCTGCACGTGCTGCTCGTCGAGGACAACAGCGAAGTCGCGGCCGGCACCGAAGCGCTGCTGTCGCTGCTCGGGCATCGCGTGACCTACGCGCCCACCGCCGACGACGCGTTGCGCCTGATCGAAGGTGCAGCCGCGAACGACGCGTTCGACCTCGTGATTTCGGATATCCACATGCCTGGCCGCCTGAACGGCATCGACCTCGCCGAAGCCGTCGAGCAGCGGCCGGAGAAACTGCCCGTGATTCTCGTCACGGGTTACGCGGAGGAGCTCGACCGCACGCGCACCGTCAACGTCCGCGTGCTGTCGAAGCCGTTCGACATCGCGCTGCTCGACGAGATCCTGCTGGGCATCCGTGAAGCGCGCGATGCACGACACGCGCGGCACGCCGGTACGTGACCCGCTGCGAGCGGGTCGGTGCCGACGCCGGCGGCGTGATCGGGTGTGACGCTCAGGCCGACTTCAGCAAGCGCACCCAGCCCGTGTAGCGATCGACGAAGCCCTGCAGGAACTTGCGGGTGTCTTCGCTGACGATCTGACCCTGGTCGTCGATGCGCGCCGGATCGTGCTTGATGAACATCTCGGGCTGCCCGAGCGTCTTCACGTCGAGATACGCGAGCACGTTGCGCAGGTGCTGCTGCGCGAGCGCGGTGCCCGTCGCGCCCGGCGACGTGCCGAGCACGGCACCCGGCTTGCCCGACCACGAGTTGGAACCCCACGGGCGCGAGCCCCAGTCGAGCGCATTCTTCAGCACGCCCGGGATCGAGCGGTTGTACTCGGGCGTAAAGAACAGCAGCGCGTCGGCGGCCTCGATCGACTGCTTGAAGCGCTTCGCGACTTCCGGGAAATCCGCGTCGTAGTCCTGGCTGTACAGCGGCAGCTCGCCGATCTCGACGAACTCGAACGAGAAATCGGCAGGGGCGAGCGAGATCACGGCGTGTGCGAGCGCGCGGTTCCACGAAGCGCGACGCAGGCTGCCGACGACCACAGCGATGCGATAGGACATGGCATTCTCCTTCCGGTGAGTGAGGAATCGGATCGATTGCTTCCGAACGAGCGACAAAGGTCTGTTTATAGGCAAGCCAGCCCGCGAACCGCCCCACGGGGCCGTACGGCCGACTTTCCACAAGGTTTTCCACAGAAATTGTGGATAACTCGGCCGTTATGTTCTGACGTTACAGATTGCCTACTGCGGGTCGTTGCCGACGCGCGACACAGGGTTCGGCAAGCATAGCGCAGCGCGTCGGCCGGTTTCGTGAATTCGTGACGGAACATGCATTGCAGGCCGGGACCGCGCCCAGTAAGCTGCTCGCACGGTGACGCGCCCGCCCTGTGGCACACGCGCGATCGCTTCGAGACACTGCAACCCAGACATGCCGTCCGCCTACGACGATCCCGTTTATCTCGCGCAACTGCGGCGCGACCTGTTGCGCTTCGCGCGACTCCAGCTCCGCGACGCCGACGCGGCCGAAGACGCCGTGCAGGAAGCGCTCGCCGCCGCGTGGTCGCATGCGAGCGATTTCGCCGGGCTGTCGGCGCACAAGACCTGGGTGTTCGGCATCCTGCGCAACAAGCTGATCGACGTACTGCGTGCGCGGCAGCGGACGGTGAGCCTGTCCGCGCTCGACGCCGAGCTCGACGGCGAATCGGTGCTCGATCGCGAGTTGTTCAAGGAAAACGGGCACTGGGCCGCCCATGCGAAGCCACGACCGTGGCCACGCCCCGAAACGCTGTTGCAGCAGCAGCAGTTCTGGACGCTGTTCGAGGCCTGCCTCGATCACCTGCCGGAGCAGATCGGGCGCGTGTTCATGATGCGCGAATTTCTCGACTTCGAAATGACGGACATCTGCAGCGAATTGACGCTGACGACGAACCATTGCAGCGTGCTGCTGTACCGGGCGCGCACGCGCCTGCGAACCTGCCTGAGCGAACAAGGACTGACAACCGAAGATGCTGCCGGGGAAATGTACTGACGTGACGCGACTGCTGTCGGATGCGCTCGACCGGCATCTGACCCTGCATGAGCGCCTGCAGGTGCGTGTACACCTGCCGACCTGCAGTGGCTGCAGGGCCTATCGCGGGCAGATCGCACTGCTGCGGACAGCCGCGAAAGCGGCGGCGGGGCGGGGGCCTTCCCCGGATGATGACGGTACGTCGTCCGGGGAAGGCTAGACCTGGATCGCGTGACTGCGATCGTCAGGGCAGTGGTGGGTGGTGGCGTGCTGCCCGGCGATCGTGCCGGCTTCGATTGCCGGCGCTTGCGCTAGTGCTTGCGCCGGGCTGACGCAATCAGAAAAATACGGTGGGCAAGAATTATTCGAACAGCGCCTGCACCGATTCGGGCGGCCGGCCGATGGCGGCCTTGCCGCGATAAACAACGATGGGCCGCTGCAGCAGAATCGGATGCGCGGCGATTGCCGCATAGGCTTCCGCATCGGTCAGATCGGCGCGGGCAAGATTCAGCTCCTTGTACGGCTCCTCACCGTCGCGCAGCATGTCGCGAACCGGACGCCCAAGCTGCCGATGCAGCGCTTCCAGTTCCTCGACCGTCGGCGGCGTCTTCAGGTACTCGACGACATTCAACGGCACACCGGTGGTATTCAGCGACTCGACCAACGCAAGCGTCTCGCGCGACTTCGAACATCGGGGGTTGTGGTAGATCGTGATCATCATTCAGGCCTGGAGGGTAGAGCCCTGTATTGTAGCCAGTCTGCATTGGTGGGCTTGATGGGGTGGTCGACGAGGGGTCTTGCGATCGGGAGTGGATTCGCTGCTTCGTAGAGCCAGGCCGGTTGATGAGGCAGCGCGATGGAGCGCGAGAGGGGAGTGCTGTACGGGATGCTCTTCAATGAATTGATGGGTTTATGCGCATAAAGGCTAGGGAAACTCTGTCGCGGGATGGTGAATAAAGGCCGCGCACGCCTGATCAATGCGATGGGAAGCGAGCTGCGAAGGGGGTAGCCGGTGGCGTCACGGGCCGGTTGGTTTATGCGCATAAAGCGGGCTATTGCCGGGTGAGGTACCTCGCGATTCGCGGCGCAGCGCTGCCGACATTTCGGCGCTTGGGTGTGAGTCTCTGCTGGGTGTGAGTCTCTGCTGGGTGTGAGTCTCTGCTGGGTGTGAGTCTCTGCTGGGTGTGAGTCTCTGCTGGGTGTGATTGCTGCGTCGGTATGCGCTGGTGGTGTCTTGTCGTGGTGAGCGTGTTCTGTGTGAGTCTGCGTGCGGTCTGCCACTCCTGTCAGTGCGTCTCATGGATGTGAGACCTGTAAGTGTGGGTGACTGTCGTGCGCTGCACCGTTCACTCAGCCGGCTGTGTCGGCATTCGC
>NZ_JAAGPE010000258.1:0-13538 GCF_017104605.1 Burkholderia sp. Ac-20384
AGCGGCGGGTGCCGGCGCGACCGGTGCCGGGGCGCCATCGCGCACGCGCAGCACGCCGGCCGCGAACTCGCGGTTGCCGAGCACGGAGAAAAACGTGCCGACGGCCAGCGACAGCCGGCCGAAGAAGGACAGGTTGGATTCGGGCATGGGGTCTGGACTCCTGTGGGCTCGCGACATGGCGAGCGATCTTGCCTGGGCGCCCGGCGGCGGCGTGCGGATTGCGCACTGCCGCCGCCCGGCGCGTGATTCGGTCGCGCCCTCGCGGGTGCGGAAAACCCGTATTTTGCCCTGTGGCGGGCGAACCGGGCAGAAGTTGGGGGACAGAACATCGCGGCGCAGCGTTTTGGGCCGAGCCGGAGGGCGCGTCAAGCGCGACCGGCCGCGATGCTGCGGCGCGTCAGCGCGGCTTGCGCCGCTTCGCGTGCTTTGCGTCGAAATCGCGCGACAGCATGCCGAGCGTGACTTCGCCGAAGCGTGCCAGCAGCGTCGTCTCGGCCTCCTTCAGCGTGGCCGACAGGTGCGCATTGACGGCCTGCTCGACCAGGCATTCGGCCTCGTCGTCGGTCACGAGATCGGAAAACAGCGGCGGCTCGCCCACCGCGCGATAGACGTCGAGCAGCGTGATGTCGTCGAGCGCGACGCTCAGCACCCAGCCGCCGCCATGCCCCTTCTCCGACTGCACGTAGCCACGGTCGCGCAAGCCGCCGAGCAGGCGCCGCACGACGACCGGGTTCGTGCACAGCATCGTCGCGATCGCTTCGGACGTCATCGGGCCGTCGACCTGGTCCATGTGGATCAGCGCATGCAGCATGCGCGACAAGCGACTGTCGGTTCTCACGAGCGGTGCTCCCCTCTCTCGAAACTTTTGAAGTTGCGTGAATGATACCATCGCCCTATCATGCAACTTCTCGTGTTTCATGAGTTGAGTGGATCGCCACCGGGACACATCCGTCATTCACGCAGGTTCAGGAAAGGAGTGGGTGCATGCAAGACCATCATGAAGTGATCGTGATCGGCGGCAGCTTTGCCGGGCTGTCGGCCGCGATGCAGCTTGCACGGGCACGCCGCCGCGTGCTCGTGATCGACGCCGGCCAGCCGCGCAACCGCTTTGCCGCGCACGCGCACGGCTTTTTCGGGCAGGACGGCAAGCCGCCCGCGCAGATCGTCGACGAAGCCGCCGCACAGCTCGCCGCATATCCGACCGTGCAGCGAATCGCAGGCGACGTGCGCACGGCCAAGCGCGATGCGGACGGCCGCTTCCACGTGACGCTGGCCGACGGCAGCCGTGCGAGCGCCGACCGGTTGATCCTCGCGACCGGCATCCGTGACGAGTTGCCCGCGCTGCCGGGGCTTGCGGAACGCTGGGGTGTCAGCGTGCTGCATTGCCCGTATTGCCATGGGTACGAGGTGAGCGGCCAGCGGCTCGGCGTGTTGGCCTCGCATCCGCTGTCCGTGCATCAGGCGATCCTGATTCCGGACTGGGGCCCGACGACGTGGTTCACGCAGGGCCAGGCCGAAACGAACGAAGAAGAGGCCGCGCTGCTCGCCGCGCGCGGCGTGCGTATCGAGCGCTCGCCGGTCGAGGAAATTCTCGGCGATGCGCCACGTATCGACGCATTGCGGCTCGCCGACGGGCAGGTCGTGCCGATCGATGCGCTGTTCGTCGGCGCGCGCACGGCGATGGCGAGCGATCTCGCGCAGCAGCTCGGCTGCGCGTTCGACGACGGGCCGCTCGGCCCGGTCGTGCGCGTCGATGCATTGAAGCAGACGAGCGTCGCCGGCGTATTCGCAGCCGGCGACGCGTCGACACCGATGACCAATGCGACGTTCGCATCGGCGTCGGGCGTGATGGCCGGGGTTGCCGCACACCGGTCGCTGATCTGGGGGCTGCACGCGTAAGCGGGCGGGCAGCCGCATGTCACGTGATCAGGATTTTGCGATGCCTTCGAGCATGTGACGCGCGTCGTTGATCAGCACGCTGAAATCGACCGTATCCGGCGCGGTCTCGACGCCGGTGATCACCGCTGTAATCACAGCCTTCGACCCGTTGTGATACGGATACACCTGCGTGACGTAAGTCATGTCGCGGCCGTGCAGCGTCGACACGAAGTAGCTGCTGTAGATCTTGCCCGTCACGGGGTCTGCCCAGCCCTGCCGCGCTGTCATCGGCCGCGCGAGACGCATGAAGTTCGCGGTCACCGATTCGGAGTTGTACGGCGAATCGACCTCGAAGCGATAGACGATCTGCAACGAGGTCAGTTGCGTGCGCAGGTCGGCATCGTTGAAGTTCGGCACCGGGAACTTGCCGATCAGCCCCTGCTGATAGGCATTGCGCGTCATGGGCTGAAACGCGACCTGATAGCCCTTCGGCGATTCCTGCACGTTGAAGTTGACGTCGTACTTCACGCCCGAACCGGCGACGCCGTTGTCCGTGCGGGCATGTACGACGAACGAACCGGGCGTCAGGTTCTCGAACCGGAGCCGGTAATACTGCGCGTTCGCGATGACCTGCACGCTGCGGCTGTCGTAGCCGACGTCGCGGACAATGACCGTCGAATACGGCGCGACCTTGCGCGGCTGGATGCCGGCATCGTTCGGGATCTTCAGGACGATCGGCTTCAGGCTCGACACGTCGGTCCGACCGGCGTCGGACGTCAAGGCGCCCATGATCCCCTGGCCAGCCTGCTGCAGCGGATTCGTCGTGCCGCATGCGGCAAGCGAAGTGGCTGCGACGACGATTGCGATGCGGCCGGCCAAGGGGCGGGAAAAGACTGGCTTCATAAGATGAGACGCTCCATTTTTGTCGTTGGAATATGTCGCGGCCCTCGGCAACACGCTCCGTGCTGGTCCGGACACGGAGCGCAAAGGGCCGGACCTCGTCTCTATATCGGCGCGACGCGACTATTCTTTAAGCCCGTGGCCGGCACCATCGAGCCCATTCACGCCACGCGCGGCGCGGCGTCCACCGCCGGCTGCGCGTCGGCTTCCGTGCTGCATTCCTCGAGCGAAATCCGCCGCGTTTCGCGCCCGTTGATCCACCACAGGCCGGCCGCGAGCGGCCCCGGCAACGCGAGCACGAGCAACACGATCAGCGCAGCCGACGGCGAGCCGGACATCGCATAGACGTTCGTCAGCATCAGCGGCGCGACCACCGCGCCGAGCCGGCCGATCGCGACCGACACGCCGAGCCCCGTCGCGCGAATCCGCGTCGGCAGGATCTCGGACGACACGACATAGCCCGAGATGTACGCCCACGTGACGCCGAACTGGATCAGGCAATAGCCGAGCACCATGCCGGGCAGCGCGTGCATCGCGTAGATGAACACGATCGCCGCGACGGTGAACGTGTAGCTCACGAACAGCGACGCGCGCCGCCCCCACGCCTCGACGAGCACCGCCGCGACGATGCCGCCCGCGAGCGCCGCCGCGTTGCCGATCATGTAGTAGAGCGGCATGTCCGTCGACGCTACCTTCATGTACGGCAGGATCACGAGCGCCATCAGCGACAGCACGCCGTACACGACGGCCGCCTGCGAGAAGTTCAGCGCCCCGGCGAGCGCGCAGCGCGCGCGATAGGCGCCGAACAGCTCGCCGACGTTGCGCCAGAACGCGGGCGCCTGGTGCGCGTAGCGGGTCGGCGCATAGCGCTTCGTCAACAGGGCGCGATCTACCTGGGCCAGCGGATCGCGCGCCGCGCTCGCGACGACCTGCTCGACGATCGCGTCGGCTTCCGCTACGCGCCCCTGCTGAATCAGCCAGCGCGGCGACTCCGGAATCACGCGGCGGATCCAGAAGAACACCAGCGCCATCGTCGTGCCGAGGCCGAAACCCACGCGCCACGCCCACTCGGCCTGCAACTGGTTCAACACGAGATACGACACGGCCGCCGACAGCAGCGCGCCGACCGGAAAGCCCGACAGGATCAGCGCGTCGGTGCGACCGCGATGGCGCTTCGGAATGAATTCGCCCATCGTCGCGGTGACCGCCGAATATTCGCCGCCGACGGCCAGCGCCGTCATCGCGCGGAAGAACAGGAACGACTCGTAGTTCCACGACAGCACGGTCGCGACGCTGAAGAACGCGTACCAGAGCAGCGTCGCGAGAAACAGGCGCTTGCGGCCGTAGCGGTCGGCGAGATAGCCGAACGCGATCGCGCCGACCAGCATCCCGAACACCCAGATGCTGACCGCGAGCGATCCCTGCGCGGCGCTCAGGTGCCAGTGCGACTTGAGCACGCCGAATACGCTGCCGATGATGTTGGTTTCGAACGAATCGAGCGCCCAGCCGACGCCGAGCGCGACCAGCATCAGCGTGTGGGAGCGCGTCCACGGCAGGTTGTCGAGACGCGCGAGCGCGTCCGTTTCGATCGGGTGAGACGGTTTCATGATGAGTGGCTCCTCGTCAGTGAAGCGCCCGTTCGGGCTGCTCCGGGCTGAAGTCCAGATGCGGAAAGCGCGCGCGCGTGCCGATGAAGTTGCGGCCGCGTGCGCCGTCGAATGCGTGATCCACGATCCGCGCCCATTCGTGTGCGTCGATCCCGTACGCGGCCGGGTGGCGCGCGACGCCGAGCGTGTCGAGCAGCGCGGCGAGTTGCGCGGGCGCGGATGCGGTGTCGCCGAAGATCTCGCGCAGCGCGGCATCGCATGCGTCGTCGACGCCGAGCGCCGCCTGCATCACCGCCGGCAGGCAGAACGAGCACGCGATCCCGTGCGCGACGCCGCGCGTCAACGTGATCGCATACGAGATGTTGTGTGCGAGCGCCGTGTGCGTATTCGAAAACGCGAGCCCCGCGCGCAGCGCACCGAGCGCCATGTCGCTGCGTGCGTCGAGATCGTCGGGATGCTCATTCACGCGGCCAAGACCGCCGATCAGCTCGCGCGCCGCCTGCACCGCGAGGCCGCGTGTGACGGGGTTCGCATGGACGTTCCAGATGCTTTCGAGCGCGTGCGACAGCGCGTCGAGGCCGCTCGCGAGCGTCGGCTGCATCGGCAGGCCGACCATCAGGCGCGGATCGACGATCACCGTTTCCGGATAGAGGTCGGGCCGCGACAGCGACAGCTTGCGCGTGTTGTGCGGATCCCAGACGGTCGCCCAGTGCGTCACTTCGCTGCCGGTGCCGGCCGTAGTCGGGATCGCGACGATCGGCAGCGCGAGCCGCGCCGCGTCGCCGCGATCAGCGCAGGCATCGCCCGACAGGATGCGCAGCACGCGCTCGAAGTCGCCGTGCTCGGCGGCGAGCACTTTCGCCGAATCGATCACCGAGCCGCCGCCGAGCGCGATCAGCACGTCCGGCTTGCCGGGCAGCGCGGCGAGCTGATCGCATGCGCGCCGCAGCATCGGCACCGACGGGTTCGCCTCGACGCAGTCGATCCGCGTGAGCGCCGGCCCGAGCTGCGCCTCGAGCCGGTCGGCGAGCCGCGCGAACACCGCATCGGGATACGTGACGATCGCGTAGCTGCGGCCGGCGAGCGCATCGCCCGCACCGGCCAGCGCATCGACGCCGAAGCGGATGCGCACGGGATTGTGGAAGCGCCAGTCGCTCATGCCGCGGCTCCCGCGAGCGTCGCACAATCATCAGTATGACGAATCATGTCATGGGGTAACGGATCATCGAAATTCATGCTCGCACCTGGATCGAATGGGGTTGAGCATCAGGTTAGGCATCCGCGATGACGCGTTCGTGATCGAAAATCCCGGTTATCGGCTATGGATCGACCGAAATTTTCGATGGATCGCCGCCGTGGGCCGGCGTGCAACCAGCCGCGTTCACGCATCGAGCGGCCGGCACTGCGCGACCGCATCGAAAAACGACGCGACCAGCCGGCTTTCGCGCCGCTCGCTCAGACAGCACACGTGGATATGGGTCACGACCGGATCGCCGTCGATCCGCAACGGCCGCAGCCGCGCATCCGGCACGTATTCGGCCTTCGACACCGTGCCGACGCCGAGCCCGCGCGCGACGGCCTCGCGCAGCGCCTCGCGGCTGCCGATGTCCATTGCGATACGCGGCGTCAGGCCAGCGGCCTCCATCGCGTCTTCGAGCGCACGGCGCGTGGTCGAGCCCGGTTCGCGCATCAGCAGCGGTTCCCCGGCCAGCTCATGCAGCGTGATCGCGTCGCGCTTCGCGAACGGATGCGTCGTCCGCACGAACGCGATCACCGGAAAGCTCGCATAGCGCTGCGTGAAGTAGCGCGCGTCCTCGAACGCGCGGGCCACCACGCCGACGTCGCACACGTACTGGTCGAGATCGCGCAGCACGGTTTCCGAATTGCCGAGCGCGACCGACAGGTGCATGTGCGGATGCAGCGCGTGATACGCCTCGATCATCTCCGTCACATGGAACGGGCCGACCGCGCCGATCTTCAGCGAACCGCGCTGCAACGCGCCGCTGTCGCGCAGCAGCGCGGCGGCGTCGGTCTCGTCGCTGCAGATGCGGCGCGCGATCGGCAGGAATTCGAGGCCGACCGCAGACAGTTCGACGCGCCGCCCGCGCCGGTGAAACAGCTCGACGCCGTGTTCCTGTTCGAGGGTCTGGATCTGCGACGTGATCGTCGTCTGGCTGGTGGACAGCGCGCGCGCGGCCGCGGTGAAGCCGCCATGCTGGACGACGGCGATGAAGCTGCGAAGCTGGGTCAGGGTCATGAGGGTCAGGCGATCGATCGGGAATTTCGTGCCGAATGCCGGAAAGCATCGGGAAACCCAATGTATCGGCCGAATGTGACACGCGCGTTCCCGCCACCTCGATGGCTGCGACGCGTGATATGCGGTTTAATGCCCGGCATCATCAGCATTAAGAGACATGAAATGCTCGACCTCGACGACCTTCGACTCGTCCGCGCGATCGGTACGTCGCGCTCGCTGGCTTCGGCCGCGCGGCTGCTCGATCTCACGCCGCCCGCGGTCACGATTCGCCTGCAACGGATGGAAGCGCGATTGAGCGCACGGCTCGCCGTGCGGCAGCCGAAAGGGATCGCGTTGACCGACGAAGGGCAACGGCTGTACCAGGAAGCCGTCGACATCCTCGAGCGCGTGGAGGCGCTGCCGGTCAGCATTTCAGGCGACCACGGCGACGTGCGGGGCACGCTGCGCGTCGTCGCGCCGCTCGGCTTCGGCCGCAAGTACGTCGCGCGGATCGTGCGCGACGTGCAACGCGCGCATCCGAAGCTCGACATCGCGCTCCACCTGTCGGAGAGCCCGCTGACCAGCGCGTCGGGGGCCGACGTGGTCGTCCATGTCGGCAGCCTCAAGTCGTCGTCGTGGATCGGGTATCCGCTCGCGCCCAACGAGCGCTTTCTGTGCGCGAGCCCGGCCTACGCACGTCGCATCAAGGAACTGAACCATCCGTCCGACCTGGCCCGCTACGACTGCCTGTGCCTGCGCGAGAACGACGAGGACATCCCGCGCTGGCGCTTCTCGCAAGGCGGCGACGTCACGGGCGAACCGCGCCGGTCCGCCGTGATCCGCGTCACCGGCGCGCTGTCCTCGAACGACGGTACCGTCATCACGGAATGGGCGCTGGCCGGTCTCGGGATCGTCGAGCGCTCCGAGTGGGACGTCGCGCCGCTGCTGGCGAACGGCAAGCTCGTTAGATTGCTGCCCGACTGGCATCTCCCGGCCGCGCCGGTAACGGCGCTGCTTCCGTCGCGCACCGGCCGTTCCGCGCGGCAACGGGTGTTTCTCGAAGCCGCGACGCGGTTTCTCAGCCCGCCGCCGTGGCGCGGCAACGCATGACTGCGCGACAGTCCACGCGATCCGGCTGATTAAACTGCACTTAATGCCGGATTAGCGACGCGTTAAACCCGAGACTCATCGACGGGCCTACAGTGTTCGCATCGGCAATACTCCAAGGCAACGCATCGTGGACCTTCAAACCCTCAACACCCCGGCCGCCCTGATCGACATCGGCCGCATGCGTCACAACATCGGCCGCATGCAGGCGCATCTGGACGCGCTCGGCGTCAGGTTCCGGCCGCACGTCAAGACCACCAAGTGCGCACACGTCGTCGATGCCCAGCTAGCGGCAGGCGCGCAGGGCATCACGGTGTCGACGCTCAAGGAAGCGGAACAGTTCTTCGCGCACGGTATCCGGGACATCGTCTACGCAGTCGGCATCGTGCCCGCGAAGCTGGGTCAGGCGCTCGCGCTGCGCCGGCAGGGTTGCGACCTGAAGCTGGTCGCCGACAGCCTGCCGGCCGCGCATGCGATCGCCGAATTCGGGCGCGCGCACGGCGAGCGTTTCGACGTGTGGATCGAAGTCGACGTCGACGGCCACCGCTCGGGGATTCCGCCGGACGCCGACCTGCTGATCGACGTGGGCCGCGCACTGGTCGACGGCGGGATGATGCTCGGCGGGGTGCTGGCGCACGCGGGCTCCAGCTACGAATACGACACACCCGAAGCACTGGCGACGATTGCCGAGCAGGAACGCAGCCGCACCGTGCGGGCGGCGGAGCGCCTCCGGGCCGCCGGGCTGCCCTGCCCGGTCGTCAGCATCGGCTCGACGCCCACCGCCCTCGCGGCGGAACACCTCGAAGGCGTCACCGAGGTACGCGCCGGCGTCTACGTGATGTTCGATCTCGTGATGCACAACATCGGCGTGTGCGGCCTGTCCGACATCGCGCTGTCGGTGCTGACCACCGTCATCGGGCACCAGGAAGAGAAAGGCTGGGCGATCGTCGACGCGGGCTGGATGGCGATGAGCCGCGACCGCGGCACGCAGCGCCAGGCGCGCGACTTCGGCTACGGGCAGGTCTGCACCGAACACGGCGACGTGCTCGGCGACTACGTGATGAGCGCCGCCAACCAGGAGCACGGGATCGTGTCGCGCGCGGGCTCGCCCGACGCCGGCATCGTGCAACGGTTTCCGATCGGCACCCGTCTGCGCATCCTGCCGAATCACGCGTGCGCCACCGGCGCGCAACATCCCGAGTATCAGGCGATCGCCGAAGACGGCGGCGCGCAGACGTGGCCGCGCTTCTACGGGTGGTAAGCAAACCTGCGCCCCATGCCACTCCGTCGAAAAATTGACTATTTATCCAAATCTGGACAAAATTTAAACCCTCTCGATTCGCCTTGCGCCGAAAGCGCTTGCCAGAAAATGCCGACAGACGCCCGACTCCTGCTTCTCGACCGTGATGCCGTCGCACCCGCCCTCCAGGCCGCGCAAGTGACGGCGGCGGTCCGCGAAGCCTTCGTGCTGCACAGTCAACGGGACGGGCGCGTGTTCCCGGTGGTCCGCGAGAAACTGCACACCGGCGGCGTGTTCGGCATCAAGTCGGGCGATGTCGCAAATCAGGATCTGCTCGGTTTCAAGGCGGCCGGGTTCTGGCCCGGCAACCGCGGGCTCGGCGGCGAACCGCATCAGGCCACCGTCGCGCTGTTCGACCCGGCTACGGGCCGGCCGCTGTGCATCATGGACGGCAATGCGATCACCACCGCGCGAACCGGCGCCGCCGGCGGCCTCGGGCTGCAATTGCTCGCGCGTCGCGACAGCACGCGCCTCTGCGTGTTCGGCACGGGCGTGCAGGCGCGCGTCCAACTCGACTATGCACTCGGGCTACTGCCGCAACGGTGCACGGTGCAATACGTGAACGTCAGCGGCAAGCCGGACCCGGTGTTCGAATCGGCCTTCCGGGAACGATGCACGATCGCCGTGGCGCGCGACCGGAACGACGCGGTGGCCGATAGCGACGTGGTCATCACGGCCACACCTGGCGGCGGCCCGCTGTTCGACGCCGATGCGGTTCAGCCGGGCACCCACCTGACCTGCGTGGGCGCCGACACCGCAGGCAAGCGTGAGCTTCCGGCAGGCGTGCTGGAACGCGCGCGCATCGTCGTGGACGATCACGACCAGGCCCGCAGCATCGGCGAGTGCCAGTGGGCGCCGGATTTGCCACGCACGGAAATCGGTGACATCCTCGCCGGAACCGCGACGGTCGACCGCGCGCCGCACGAGATCACCGTCTTCGACATGACCGGGCTCGCGCTGCAGGACCTGACCGTCGCACGCTTCCTGTATCGGCAGGCCCTCGAAAACGGCACCGGAATCGCCATTCCGTGGCCCTGGTAAACGAAACTCCCCGTCAATCGCCATGCGCCTTACTCAAGTTTCCGCCCTCTCGTTCGACCTGGACGACACCCTGTGGCCGTTCGGGCCGTCCGTCGTACGGGCCGAAGCAACGCTTCGCACGTGGCTGATCGAGCACGCGCCCGGTACCGAGCGTGTGCTGCCCACGCAGCAGTCGCTAAGCGACTTGCGTGAGGAATACGAACGATTGTGCCCCGAGCTTGCCGGCGACTTCCGTGCGATGAGAATCGGGTCGATCAGGCTTGCGCTGGAGCGTGCGAACGAAGATGTCGCGCTCACCGACCATGCATACGCAGCCTTCTATGCCGCGCGCAACCGGGTCGAATTCTATGACGATGCATTGCCGGCGCTCGCGTGGTTGAGCGCGCGGTTTCCGTTGATCGCGGTGACCAACGGCAACGCGGACCTCCGGCTGACCGGAGGCGGCGAATTCTTTCGTGCGACGCTCAGCGCACAGGCGTTCGGCGTCGCGAAGCCTGAGCCCGGGATCTTTCATGCAGCGGCGGAAACGCTCGACGTGCAGCCGGCGGAACTGCTGCATGTCGGCGACGACTATCACCTCGATATCGTCGGTGCGTTGAACGCGGGGCTTCAGGCGGCGTGGGTCGTTCGCGATACGCATCCGGAAGCGGAGCGTGCGCAGCAACAGGCCGCGACGCCGCACCTCACGCTCAGCGACCTGTCGATGCTGTGCTGCATGCTCGGCGGGCCTGACGACGTCGCGTGAACACTCGCGTGCGCCGCGTTCGCGACGCACGCTTCACCATCACCATGAACGCGGCGAGACTGCCGCTCGCCGACTGCACGGATGTAGCGGCCGGCCATGCCGATGCAGCGCATGGCCGGCCGCCGCACGGTCACGCCGCCTTGCGCGCGTCCGCGATCCGCTGCGGCGCCTTCGGCCGCGCATACAGCCGTTCGAGATACGCACGCAATTGCGGAAACGATTCGATCAGGTTGCACTCGCCCGCCCAGTCGATCAGGTAAGCGGTCACGCAATCGGCCACCGTCAGCGTGTCGCCGACGATGAACACGCGCCCTTCGAGATGCTTGTCGAGGATCGCGGCCATCGTCTTGAAATCCTCGCGCGCCAGCTCGATATCGGCCGGCGAGCGCTTCTCCGGCGGATAGATGAAGGAATGCCGCGTGATCCGCCACAGCGGCTGCTCGAGCTCCGTCACCGCGAACATCACCCACCGGTAAGCCTCGGCCCGCAACGCCGGATCAACCGGCAGCAATGCCTTCTCCGGGTACTTGTCTGCGAGATACAGCACGATCGCGGCCGACTCGGGAATCACGAGGTCGCCGTCCACCAGCACCGGCACCTTGCCGGCCGGATTGAGGCGCAGGAATTCGGGCCGCTTGTGCTCGCCCTGGAGCAGGTTCACCGAGATGAACTCGAAGTCGGCATCCAGTTCTTTCAGCCCCCACAGCGCGCGTTGCGAGCGGGTGCCGGCAAATCCGTAAAGCTTCATCGCCAGTCTCCATCCAGAATGTCGGGAAAACTTCCGCATGCCGGCCACGGCACTTCGCCGATACACGACGCCTGGCCTCGCGCGTCGTTCACGCGCCGGGAATCGCCAGCACCGGCATCACGTCGATCGCCACGCCCGGGAACAGCGTGAAATGCGGATGGCCTTCGAACAGCGCGGCCGCGGCTTCGTGCGAGGCCGCCCGGACGACGGTAAAGCCGCTCATCGCGTTCGCCGTGTCCTTGACGCCGGCCGCATCGATGGTCTTCGTCTTGCCGAGCGGCCCGCCCATCTCGACGATCGCGTCGCGATGCCGGTCGACCCAGGCATGCCAGGCGGCGATGCCGTCGCGCTCGCGCGTGCGTCGCTCCTCGTCCGGCAGCGCGATCCACGCCTTCATCGCCGGGCTATCCTTGGTCCCGAGAAATACCGCGAGATACAACTGCTGTTGAGCACTCATGCTGTCTCCTCCGGTGACGGACGCGACGGGCTGCCGCGCCTCGACCTTGACAAGATGGGTTGATATCAACACAATTGCAACATGGCACGAAAAGAAAAGCTCCCTTTCGAAACGACGCTGATGGTGCGCGATTGCTGCCTGTGCCTGCACATGCAGCGCGCGGCGCGCAATCTTGCGCGGATCTTCGACGATGTGCTGCGCCCGCTGGATCTCACCAACGGCCAGTTTTCGCTGCTGATGTCGCTGAACCGGCCCCAGCCGGCGCCAATGAAATCGGTCGCGTCGCTGCTCGCGATGGACCGCACCACGCTCACCGCCGCACTCAAGCCGCTCGAACGGCGCGGCCTGGTCACGATCATCCAGGACCCGGACGACCGGCGCAGCCGCCTGCTCGAACTGACGCCCGCCGGCCACGACCTGCTCGCCGAAGCGTTTCCGCTGTGGCAGCAGACGCACGCCGAGATCGAACGGCCGTTCGCGCCGGGGGAAGTCGATCAGTTGCGCGGCCAGTTGCGCGCGTTGTCGGTCGAGCCGGCCGCTCCGGTCGCTCCGGCCGCTCCGGTCGCTCCGGTCGCTCCGGCCGCTCCGGCCGCTCCGGCCGCTCCGGCCGCGCCCGACTGAACCGGCACGCGAACCCCGGCGGCGGCCGCGCTTACTTCCGGCCCTTTTTCGGCATCAGCAGTTGCGCGAATTCCTGCAGGAAGGCCACGGGCCCGTGCGCATGCAGCGCCTGACCGCTGCTCAGCGCACCGTCGATGACGGTCGCGAGCCGCAACGCGAAGGTTTCCGGTTCATCGACACCGATCGCCCCCGCCAGTTCTGTCAGCCGGCGCCGTAGCTCCTGCTTGTGCGCGACGGCCACCTTGCGAGCCGGATGGTTGCCGTCCGCGTATTCGGCGGCGATGTTGATCTGCGGACAGCCGCGATAGCCGGGCCGCGCAATGCGTTCGCCGATCCATTGCAGTTGCGCATCCAGTTCCTCGCGCGGCGTGCGCCGGTACTGCGCGGCCACCGCGTCCCAATGCGCCCAGAAATCGGCGTCCTCGCGCAGCAGGAACGCTTCGATCAGGTCGTCCTTCGTCGCGAAGTGACGATAGAGGCTCGTCTTCGCCACGCCCGCCTGCGCGACGATCAGGTCCACGCCGACCGCGCGCGTACCCTCCCGGTAGAACAGCTCGCTGGCCGTCTGCAGAATGCGTTCGCGCGTATCGGGCGCGTTCCCTGGTGACCCTGTTTCCTTTTTCATCCCGACCCGGCCGTGCTGGCCGCCCACTCCCGCAACAGTGATCCGATCATAGCATCGCGTCCTTGACGACGCTACAGGTCTGTACTATAAAACAGACCGTTCTGTATCGGAGTTGATCATGGATGATCGAATGACGGTTGCAGTCTATGGCGCCACGGGTCACACCGGGCGGTTTGTCGTCGCCGAACTGGCGCGGCGCGGCGTGCGCGCAATCCGGATCGGCCGCGATGCCGCGCGGCTCGCGGAGGACGGCGGCGACGCGACGCTCGCGCG
>NZ_JAAGPE010000259.1:0-13453 GCF_017104605.1 Burkholderia sp. Ac-20384
TCGGCCCGAAACGACGTCTTCACGATATCTTATCGGCTTGCAGTAAAGGACGGTCATGAATACACGGGAGGAGGTGCCGACGACCGTCGTGGGGGATGCGGGAGGCGCGCTTGGGAACGAGTACGGGATAGTCTGCGCGATGTTCGACGTGCGCGGCGGCGGGCCGGGGCGCGTGGTCGACGGCGCGATCGTCGACATCGTGTCGATGCTCGGTTCGCTCGCCCTGTGGGCGCGCGCGAACGGGCAGCTCGACGGCGCGCAGCCGAGCCTCTTTCACGACGCGCCGTTCTACGACGTGTATCGCTGCGCGGATGGCGAATGCGTGACGATCGGCGCGCTCGAGCCGCCGTTCTACGCGCTGCTGGTCGAACGGCTCGGGCTGACGGATATCGATCCGGCGTCGCAGTACGACCGTGCGCGCTGGCCTGCGCTGAAGGCGCGTTTCGCCGACGTGTTCGCGCAGCAGCCGTCCGCGCATTGGCGTGAGTTGCTCGAAGGCACCGACGCGTGTTTCGCGCCGCTGCTGAGCGTGGCCGATGCGGCCGCGCATCCGCACAACGCGGCGCGCGGGATCTATCGGACGGATGAGAACGGCAACGTGCGGGCGCGCGTGGCGCCAAGGTTCCTGCCGTTGGCGGAGGACGAGGCGGAGTAGAAACGCCAGTATGTCGAGGTCGTTGAGCTAGTGGCGAAATGCACTTTAACGAAAGGTCTCGAGAATATTTGGTGCCAATATTGGTGCTGAATTTGGTGCTAAATAGAGTACAATCGATCTCCTGTTGAAGAAGGAGTCGACATGCCTCATACCATCCTGGCCAGCGTTACCGCGAGTGTTTCGGAACTGAAGCGGAACCCGATGGGGACGGTCGCGGCGGGAGAGGGTTTCCCGGTCGCGATCCTGAACCACAATGAACCTGCGTTCTATTGCATCCCGGCGAAGACGTGGGAGGCGATGGTCGAACGCCTTGAAGATATCGAAGACAACGCGCTCGCCGACAAGCGCGCCAAGGAAAAGGTCGTCAAGGTCAAGCTGAATGACCTTTGAGCTTGCCTTTCTCGAACCTGCTCTGAAAGAGTGGAAGAAGCTCGATCGCACCGTTCGCGACCAGTTCAAATCGCGGCTCGCCGAGCGGCTCGAGAATCCTCGGATTCCGTCTGCCAAGCTGCATGGTCATCCGGATCGCTACAAGATCAAGCTACGCAGCGTCGGTTACCGGCTCGTCTACGAAGTGCGCGATTCGGAAGTGCTCGTACTGGTCGTGGCGGTCGGTCGACGCGAGCGCGATGCGGTCTATCTTGCCGCGATGAAGCGTTAGAACCACATGTGCCGCACATCGGAGCGGCAAGCTTGTCTACATGTCTGACCGCTCAGCTCGACTACACGCTCATCGTCTTCTGGACGGAGGGGCGATCCTTCAAGCGCGGAGAACCGCTCACGCCGTTTCCTCCGGCGCATCCGGCATCTTGCCGTCGCCGACGCGGTTGATCGTGCCCTGCGCGATCGCGACGAGCCGCTCGTGATCGCCGTCGATGACGAACACATGACACTGGCAGGTCGCCTGGTGCCGGCCCGCATAGACGAGCTTCGCGCGGGCGACGAGCGTACCGTTCACGGCCGGCCGCAGGTAGTTGATCTTGTATTCCGCCGTGATCACGCGCGGGCCGAGCACGAGCGCGCCGGCGAACGTCAGCGCGTTGTCCGCGAGGTAGCTGATGACGCCGCCGTGCACGAAACCGTGCTGCTGCCGCAGTTCTTCACGCACGGGCAGGCACAGCGACACTTCGTTGTCGCCGATATGCATCAGCTCCGTGCCCAGCAGCATGCTGAACGGTTGCGCACGCAATGCGCCGCGCGCGTGGTCCGTGATGTCGGTCATCGACTTTCCTCGAAATGAGTGCCCGCTTGCGCTGAACTCTAGGAAGGGGGATGCGGATAAGCAAGGAAATTCGTCCGCATTTTGCGCAATTTTCGGCGCGATGCGCCGTGATTGTTGCGTCGAATGCCGTAGATTTCCCTGTTTGCGGGCGATTCCGCGAGAATGCGCGGGCAACGCGAACTTTGCCGCCGTCCGTTCCTAAAGTCCGACGAAGAAATGCCGCTAATGCCGGGGCATTGCCTCATCGTCCGCTTTCCAGGAATCTCCCCCATGTTCGGAAAAATCAAGCTCGCGTCGGGTCTGCTCGGCGTGTTGACCGTGTTTTGCCTCTTCCTGTTCGCGATCGAGGCGCTCGGCTTCTGGGCGCTCAAGTCGACGCGCAGCGGCGTCGACGATCTGTCGAACATCGCGATCGCGCAGGTCGACGCGGCCAGCCAGGCGACCCAGCAGCTGCTCGACGCGCGCATCAACCTGTCGCGCGCCGGCACGCGGATGGTGCGCGGCGGCCCGAAGCCGGAAGACATCATCCGCCATGCCGGCGCGTCGCTCGCGGAGGCGGACAAGGCGTTCGCCGCGCTGACGGCCGCGCAGCCGGTCGACGATACCAACCGCGCACGCGTCACGGCGCTCGCCGAGCGCTATCGCGCGCTGCGCGGCGCGCTGGGCGAACTCGTGCAGTTCCTCGACGCCGACAACATCCAGGCCTTCCTCGACCAGCCGACGCAGAGCATCCAGGACGCGTATATCGCCGAGCTGCGCCGCTTCACCGACTATGGCGGCGCATCGAGCCGCACGGCGCTCGACACGATCGACGGCGGCATGCTCTGGTTCAAGTCGGTCGGCATCGTGCTGCTGGTGGCGATGCTTGCGGCGAGCGCGGCGATCTACGCGGCCGCGCGGCGCGCGGTCGTCGCGCCGCTGGAAGAAGCCGGCCGCCATTTCGAGCGGATCGCGCAGGGCCGGCTCGATGAAGTCGTGCGGGCAGGCGGCGTGTTCGAGATCGACCGGATGCTGCGCGGCCTCGCCACGATGCAGACGAGCATCGCGGGCACCGTGCGCACGGTGCGCCACGCGTCCGACGCGATCCACCTCGGCGCGGGCGAGATCGCGGGCGGCAACGCCGACCTGTCGGCGCGCACGGGCACGCAGGCCGCGTCGCTGGAGGAAACGGCCGCGAGCATGGAGGAACTGACGGCGACCGTCCGGCAGAACACCGACAGCGCGCGCGCGGCGAGCGCGCTGGCCGACGCGGCGCTCGAGGCGACGAGCCACGGCGGCGGCGTGGTCGACAGCGTGATCGACCGGATGCGCGGCATCGCGCAGAGCTCGGGGCGGATCGCGGAGATCATCTCGGTGATCGACGGCATCGCGTTCCAGACCAACATCCTTGCGCTGAACGCGGCTGTCGAAGCCGCACGCGCAGGCGAACAGGGGCGCGGCTTTGCGGTCGTCGCGGGCGAAGTGCGCTCGCTTGCGCAGCGCAGCGCGCAATCGGCGAAGGAGATCAAGGCGCTGATCGAGGATTCGGTCGCACAGATCAACGGCGGCGCGGAGCTTGTCGAGCGCGCCGGCGAGGCGATGCGGACGGTGTCGTCGTCGATCACGCGCGTCGTGCAGACGATGTCCGAGATCACCGCGGCGTCGGTCGAGCAGAGCGTCGGGATCGAGCAGGTGAACCAGGCCGTCACGCAGATGGATCAGCTCACGCAGCAGAACGCGGCGCTGGTGGAGGAGGTCGCGGCGGCGGCGGCGTCGCTGAACGACCAGACCGCGCACCTGATGCAGGCGGTGTCGGTGTTCGAACTGGGCGATGGCCGCGCCGCACGCGGCGAGCGCGCGGCGCCGTCGTTCGCCGACGCGGGTTACGCGCCGGCGGGTAGCGCCGCGTAAGCGGTTTCGAGGTGGTAGGGCGTCGTCGACGGCATGTCGGCGCGCGCCACCTGCCCGTCGGCCGTCTTGCACTCGAACCAGCCGCGCGGATGCAGGAAGCGCGCGGCGAAGCGTTCGATCTGCTGCGCGAGCGGCGCGGAGGCCGGCGTACCGCCGTGCGTCGCAAGCGCGCGCAGGTATTCGGTCTGCGCCCAGATCCGCTGCGTGCCGTCGATCCACGCGCCTTGCGCGTCGAGCGCCGCGCAGACGCCGCCCGTCTGCGGATCGACGCCGTATTGCTCGGCGAACGCGAACGCGCGCGCCAGCGCGCCGGGGAGCCCGGTCTGCGCGAGCCGCGCGCCGGCCGCATCGACCAGATAGAACCACTCGAACTGATGGCCGGGCTCGAAGCGGTTGTCGGCTGCGCCGAGCGGCAGCTCGGCCACGCAGCCGGTTGCCGCGTCGACGAACGTGCGCTCGACGGCCTGCGTGGTGTGCGCGAGCGCGTCGTCGAACGCCGCGTCGCCGAATGCGTCGGCCGCCGCGAGCCACGCTTCGGTCAGGTGCATCAGCGGATTCTGCAGCGCCCCGCTGCCGGATGACGAGAAATCGGCGTGGCGCGCCGCATCGAGCAGCGCGTCGCCGCGGCGCGGCGCGAAACGGTCCTGAATCAGCGCGGCGGTTTCCTCGGCCGCCTGGCGCGCGGCGGCGTCGCCCGACGCCGCATACCACGCGGCGCACGCGAACACGATGAATGCGTGCGTATAGAGATCCTTGGTCGTGTCGAGCGGTGCGCCCTGCGCGTCCACGCTGTAGTTCCAGCCGCCGTGGTGCGGGTCGCGAAAGCGCCGGCCCAGCGCGTCGAACAGCGTGGCGGCGTGCGCGGTGTCGCCGGCCTGGGCGAACACGAACAGTTGCCGTGCGCAGGCCATTGCGCGATAACGGGTCACGGGCAGCGGCGCGTGGGTGGCCGGATCGACGGCTTCGAACGGCAGCTGTAATGTCTGGTCGAACCCTGAACCTCGCCAGATCGGCAAGACGACGTGCGCGAAATGGTGGCGCAGCTGGGCGGCCTGGGCGGAAGCGGAGTCGGAAACGGACATGACGGGGTTGAGCGCTGGGTTCGAAACGTGTCGGCGCGGCCCGGAGGATCGGCGCGGCCGGGGCCAAGGATAAAACATTCCGCACGGCCGGCACCAAAAAAGGAGATAAATCGCATGCTGAGCAACCTGGAACTCGTGATGCGGCTCGTCCTCGCAGCGGCGCTGGGCAGCGTCATCGGCTTCGAGCGCGAGCGCCTGTCGTGGGCGGCTGGCCTGCGTACGCACATGCTCGTCTGTGTCGGTTCGACGCTGATCATGATCGTGTCGGCGTTCGGGTTCGCCGATGTACTTGGCAGCAACGACCACATCGTGCTCGATCCATCGCGGATCGCCGCGCAGGTCGTGTCGGGCATCGGCTTCCTCGGCGCGGGCTCGATCCTGCTGCGCGGCGAGATCGTGCGCGGGCTGACGACTGCGGCGAGCCTGTGGTCGGTCGCCGCGATCGGCCTCGCGGTGGGCGGCGGGCTTTACGTCGCGTCGATTTCGGCGACGATCATCATCCTGATCATCCTGGCCGGCATCAAGCCGCTGGAGCGGCGCTACTTTACGGTGCGCCAGCGGCGCCAGCTCGCGCTGACGGTCGTGAGCGGCACGCTGAACTTCGATTCGCTGCACGCGGCGCTCGGCCCGGACAGTGCGCGCGTGAAGCAGTTCATCGTGCAGCGCGCCGATGATACAGGCGAGCACGACGAGGTGCGCATCGCGCTCGCGCGGGTGTCGGAACTCGAGTACCAGGCGATCTGCGACAAGCTGCGTGCGCTGAAGGGCGTCACGCGTTTCGAAGAGGGGAACGGGTTGTCGGGCGACGAATAGGCTGAATCGGCGACGGGGCATGCGACAATGGCCGACCAGATTCCGTTCGACTTCCGGTTCCGCGCCAGCGGGCCCCGCCATCCGATTTCCATGACCGAATCCGTTTCCTCGCCTCGCTCCCGTTCCCGTTCCAATCGTTCGTCCGCCCGTTCGCGCCCGCGCTCGGCTGCCGCCGCGGGCAATACGTCCGCAAGGGCGGTGGTGCGGTCCGGCAGTGCGCCGGCTGGCGACGCGTCGCGGGACGAACGGACGCTCGACCTGTTCGGCGATCCGGTGCTCGAGCCGGGTGAGCGCGTGCCGGTTGCGGCGCGTGACGAAGCGGGCGCGCCAGGCGATGCGGCGGTCGATGTCGCGGACGATGTGGCTTCCGGGCGGCAGGCTGCGCTGGACGGGTTCAGTGCGCCGGAAGGTGTGGACACGGCAGCCCATGTCGAAGTGGCAGAAGGTGCTGTGACGCCGGAAGTCGCGACGGTGGCGCGCGGTGTTTCGGCGCCTGAAGGTGGGGATGTTGCACACGTCGACGTCGCACCCGCTTCGGGCGGTGTCGCGATGAAGGCGGTCGATGTTCCCCTCGCCGGTGACGTTGCAACGGAGGCCGCCGTTGGGTCTGCGGAAGAGGGCGCCGCAGCGGTGGCGACCAAGCTGCAAGCAACCGATGGTGCTGCGGCGAAGGCGACCGAGTCTCAAGCGGTTGGCGGTGAAGTCGAGACGGCAGGTGTTACTGCTGCTGCCGCCGCCGTCAAATCCCGTGAAGGACGACCTTCCGATGGTGCCGTGAAGGAACGCCGTGCGTCGTCGGGCGGCAAGCGCCGGGCGGCTGCCAGTGCAGGCGACGCGACAACGGGGCAATCCGCGCCGGTCGTGACGAATGTCGACGCGGCGCTGGAGCCGGCCGGGGCGAGCACGACGCCGGACGCGGTGTCGACGGTAGCGCCGCAGATGTCGGCGCAGCCGGCCAAGCCGGTGATTGCCGCGAACACGGCGAACACCGCGAACACCGCGAACACCGCGAACACCGCGAAGGCCCAAGACGCCGCGCCGCAGGCCACCGCCGTATCCCCCGTCACGCAGGCGATGGCTTCCGCTGCCTCGTTTGTCACGAAGCCGTCGGCGGAGCGCGCACAACCGGCCGCGCCGGCCTTCGATCCGGATACGCACCTGCGCCCGCTGACCGACCGGCTCGCCGCACTGCAGGCCGACGTGGATGGCCTGACAGGCACGGCCGATCGCGAGATGCGCCGCGTCAACCGCTTGCTGCTGGCGTTGGCCATCGTCGTGCTGGCCGGGCTCGTCGCGCTGGTGATGCAGACGCGGCAGATCGCGCACCTGAAGCAGGACGTCGCCACGAAGCAGCAGCGGATCGATCGCCTCGCGGCCGATCTGTCGACGCAGCAGGCAACGCTGATGACGCTCGAGGAACATCACGAAGCGCTGCTGTCGCAAGTCGACCGGCTTCAGCGCAACGCGAATCGCGAGGCGGCGGTCGCGAAGCGTGCTCGCCGCACGCGTTAATCGTTTCGACCCTATCCTGGGAGCCCGACGGAGCAAGGATCGCCGTTCTGTACCGGCGATCGGCCGTCGCGCGCATGCGTCAAACGGAAGCGGTGCGCTGGCAGAGTTCAGGGAAAACCCTTAGAATGACGTCAATCTAAGGGAAAACCCTAGCCACATCTGTCAGGAGTCTCACATGAGCTTCATCCTCGCCCTGCTGCAAAAGATCGACGACCTTTTCGTGTCTCCGCACCTGCCGCTCGACGCCGAATACTCGTACGCTGCACGTCGTGCCGAAGCCGAGCGTGTGCGCCGTGCACACCTCGTGCCGATCGTCCTGTACCGTCGCTGATTCGCTGATTCGCTGATTCGCTGATTCGCTGATTCGCTGATTCGCTGTCAGCGCGGCGCTTGCCGCACCTGCCTGTCCGCTTTCCGCCGCTGCCATCGCGCGCCGGCGCGACCGTCCCGCTACACTGGAAGTCCGATTCCGTTCACGGTGACCGGGCCATGTTGCAGATGCGGCCGATGACGGCCAGCGAATTCCACGCGTACCGCACGCGAGCCATCGACGGCTACGCGAGCGATCTCGTTTCATCCGGGCAGAATGCTGTCGAAGACGCGGCCAGCCGGGCGCGCGCCTGTTTCGACACGCTGCTGCCGGACGGCCTGCGTACCTCCGGCCAGACCCTCGTCATGCTCATCGACGGCGCCAGCGGCGACACGGTGGGCGACCTCTGGTACGCGATCGTGCCCGAAGGGCCGAACCGCACGCTGTTCATCTACGACCTCGACATCGCCCCGTCCCGGCGCCGCCAGGGCTGGGCCACGCGTACGCTCGAGGCACTCGATGCCGAGGCACGCCGGTACGGCGTCACCGAGATCGGGCTGTCGGTGTTCAATCACAACGCGGCGGCCCGCGCGCTGTATCGGGCGTGCGGCTTCGCGCCGATCACGACGACCTTGATCAAGCCAGTCATTTCGGACTGAATCCACTAGCGGGCGCCGCGTCGTCATGCGCTGGCGATTCGACTCGCCGCGACGGGCCAACGCTGGCCGACCTCACGATCCTTCCAGAACGCCGAACGCCGAACGCCGAACGCCGAACGGCCATCCGGCCGTTCGGCAATCGTCACCGGCAATCGTCACCGGCAATCGTCACCGGCAATCGTCACCGGCAATCGTCACCGGCACACGTCACCGGCACACATCACCGCGCGCGCCCCTTCCATCTCCGCAACAGCAACGCATTGGTCACGACGCTGACGCTGGAAAACGCCATCGCCGCACCCGCGATCACCGGGTTCAGCCAGCCGAGCGCCGCGAGCGGCACGCCGACCAGGTTATAGACGAACGCCCAGAACAGGTTCTGCTGGATCTTCCGGTACGTGCGTCGCGAGATGTCGATCGCGTCGGCGACGAGCGCCGGGTCGCCGCGCATCAGCGTGATGCCGGCCGTGTGCATCGCGACGTCCGTGCCGGTCGCCATCGCGATGCCGACATCGGCCGCGGCGAGCGCCGGCGCATCGTTGATCCCGTCGCCGACCATCGCGACGATCCCGCCGTGCGTGCGCTTCAGCTCGGCGACGACGCGCGCCTTGTCGTCAGGCAGCACCTGCGCATGCACCTCGCCGATGCCGAGCGACGCCGCGACGGCGGCCGCACTGCCGCGGTTGTCACCCGTCACGAGCACGCTCGCGACGCCGCGCGCCGACAACGCCGCAATCGCGTCGCGGGCGCTCGGCTTCACGGTGTCGCCGAAGGCGATCAGCGCGAGCAACGCGCGCGGCGCATCGGCGCGCATCAGCCACGAGATCGTGTTGCCGGCGCTTTCGAGTTCCGCCGCGCGGGCGTCGAGCGCGGGCGGCACCGCGATGCCGAGCTCGTCGCGCCAGCGCGTGCTGCCGGGCGCGAGCAACTGCCCGCCGACGCGTGCTTCCACGCCGCGTCCGGCCACCGCGCGCGCATCGGCGGCGACCGCCGGCGGCACCGCACCGCCGCGTGCGGCCATGTCGGCATCGTGCGCGGCGACCACCGCGCGCGCGAGCGGATGGTCGCTCTGACGCTGTACCGCCGCCGCGAGCGCGAGCGCTTCGTCATGCGGCACGCCGACCGCTTCGAACGCCGTCACGGACGGCTTGCCTTCGGTCAGCGTGCCGGTCTTGTCGAGCGCGATCACGGTCGCGCGCTGCGCGAGTTCGAGCGCCTGCGCATCCTTGATCAGCACGCCGTGCCGTGCCGCGACGCCGGTGCCGGCCATGATCGCGGCGGGCGTCGCGAGGCCGAGCGCGCACGGGCACGCGATGACGAGCACCGCGACCGCGTTGAGGATCGCGGTTTCCGTGCCGGCGCCGGCGATCAGCCAGCCGACCAGCGTCAGCAAGGCGATGCCGAGGATTGCCGGCACGAACACCTCGCTCACGCGATCGACGAGCCGCTGGATCGGCGCCTTCTCGGCCTGCGCGGATTCGACGAGGCGGATGATGCGCGCGAGCGTCGTCTCTGCGCCGATCGCGGTGGTTTCCACGACGAGCGCGCCTTCGCCGTTGATCGAGCCGGCCGTGACGGCGTCGCCGTCGTCCTTCGGCACGGGCAGGCTTTCGCCGGTGATCAGCGATTCGTCGATGTGCGAGCGACCCGACACGATCCGGCCGTCGACGGGCACGCGCTCGCCGGGACGGATGCTGACGCGGGTGCCGACGCGCACCTGCGCCAGCGGCACGTCGCGCTCGATGCCATGCTCGATGACGCGCGCGCGGTCGGGACGCAGCGCGTTCAGCGCGCGGATCGCGTCGGTGGTCTGGCGCTTCGCGCGCGATTCGAGCCATTTGCCGAAGCGCACCAGCGTGACGATGACGGCCGACGCCTCGAAATACAGGTGGCCGGGATGCAGGGGGGCGCGCAGCAGCATCCACAGGCTCAGCCCGTACGCGGCCGACGTGCCGAGCGCGACGAGCAGGTCCATGTTGCCGGTGCGCGCCTTCACCGCATGCCAGGCCGCGCGATAGAAGCGCGCGCCGTAGCCGAACTGGACGATCGATGCGAGCAGGAGCTGGAGCCAGCCGGGCAGCATCAGGTCGATGCCGAACGGCGCGACGAGCATCGGCGCGACGAGCGGCGCGCTCAGCACCGCAGACCAGATCACGAGATCGCGTTCGCGAATCGCTTCGAGGTGCTTGCGGGCGTCGGGGTCTTGCGCGGGGCTGGTCGGTTGCCCGTCAGTGCCGACTGCGGCACCGGCTGATGATGCGGCGGTGAGCGACGCGCGGTAGCCGGCTGTGGTGACGGCTGCGATCAGCGTGGCAGCGTCGAGGGCGCCGGCGCCGTGCACCGATGCCCGTTCGGTCGCGAGGTTGACGGTCGCGCGCGCGACGCCCGGCACGGCGGCCAGCGCCTTTTCGACGCGGCCGGCGCAGGACGCGCAGGTCATCCCGCCGATGTCGAGTTCGAGATCGGCGGGGACGATGGAGGCTGCCGGCGGGATCGCGGCGCCGGCAACCGGTGTCGCGCCATAGCCGGCTTGTTTCACGGCGTCGGCGAGCCGGGCGGCGGTCACGTCGGGGGCGGCGTCGACGGTGGCCCGTTCGGTCGCGAGATTGACCGACGCACGCGTGACGCCGGGCACCTTCGCCAGTGCTTTTTCGACGCGCGACACGCACGACGCGCAGGTCATCCCGTCGATGTCGAGTTCGATGCTGGCGGGCGCTGCAGGCACGGCGGGCGCGGCAGGCGACGAAGGTGCGAACGTGGCGACGCCGCCATCCGTTACGGTCGGCGTCGCGCCGTAGCCGGCCTGTGTCACTGCTTCAGCGAGCCGTGCGGCGGAAACGTTCGCCGCGGCATCGACGGTAGCCCGTTCAGTCGCGAGATTGACCGACGCGCGCGTGACGCCCGGCACCTTCGCCAGCGCCTTCTCGACGCGCGACACACACGATGCGCAGGTCATCCCGTCGATATCGAGTTCGATGGTGGTGTTGGCCGGAAGCGGGCGGCTGGTAGTGGAAGCGGCTGCGGCCATCGCCGCTGGTGGCACGTCGACAGGAGGTGCATGCGGCGCTGCGGCGGCTTCGAGTACCGGTTCGCGCACGGCGGCGCGGTAGCCGGCTGCGCCGACGGCCTCGACGAGTTGTGCGGCGTCGACCGTTTCCTGCGCAGTCACCGTTGCCGTGTGCGCGTCGAGGTCGACCGTCGCGTCGGCGACGCCCGGCACCGCGGCCAGCGCCCGTTGCACGCGGCCCGTACAGCCGCCGCAATGCATGCCGTCGACGCTGAGCTCGATCGTATGCAGCGCTGCGGAGGCAAGTGGTTCAGTCATGTCGGATTCCCTGAATGCGCGGCTCATGCCGCCAATGATCCCAGTATCAACATTCCCATGATGGTAAGGTCAAGCGGTGCATGATGCACGCGATGCAAGGCGGGCGAATCGGCTCAAGGCCATCACTGTTCACAGGGTGCCACGGCCCGGAAAAAGCGAACGCCCGGCTTCCGGGCGGAACGCCGGGCGTCACGTGCTTGCACGCGATCGCGTGGTCACGCGCAGAGCTTGGCGCTCGCGAGACGGTTCAGGCTGACGCCTTGTTCGGCGGCCTGGATCACCAGCGCGCGGTGAGCTTGCGGCGGGATGCGGACCTTGAATTCACCGCTGTAGGTTCGGTCGGCGATCGGTTCTGGCACTTTTTCGCCGTTCGCGGTCATGTCGCGCACGACATCGGCGACGAGTCGGCGAATGCCGCCCAGCGCGCCTTCCGGTGTCGCGTCGAGCCACGAAAGAGAAGGGAACTCCGCGCACAGGCCGACGTGCTCCCCGTCCTCCGGGGACCACGTTACGCGGTACGTAAAGTGGTCTTGGGTCATGATTTCTGTTCCTTCAGTCGGTCGATCGCGCGAGAACCTGCCGCACCTGACAGGCCTTGGCTTTCCAGCGATCGTTCTGGATATTCACTCGAGGGTCGCCTTGCCACGGTGTCTTGAAGATGGCGTGGCTTGAACCGGATTGGCGGGCCTGGCCGAAGTGTGCGTCGCAGACCTCGAACGGATCGCCGAATCGCACATTCGCGGGCTCGCGCCTCATTTGCTCGAGGATCTTCCAATCGCTTGCCGTGCTGAATGGTGCCAATAGTGACACCACTCGTCAATCCGGATGGCAGCTCGATCGACGCCGAGACAGATCCGAAGCCGGCCAAACCCGCTTCGATGCCGCCCCAATTTGCCTGAAGATCCGGCGAAATATTCCAGACCCGCTCGGCCGGCGGATACGCGCCGCCAGCTAATCGGCATATTGGGGGATGCCCTGAGGCGCTATGATACCGGCCTGACATCAGCGCCCGCCGTTATGAACCGTAGCGAAACGGTTGTCCGGGCAGGCTGGGGTGCCTTGCTTTCGCCCTTCGCAAGTCGAACAAGGCGTTGACTGAAAAGAACGATATTCGGCCAGTAATCGATGATTGAAAACCAGCAGGAATCAGTTTCTCTGCGGCGCGCGTGCGCGTCGCTGGCCATTGCGGCGATGCTAGCGGGGTGCGCATCGCAACCGGACGCGATCCAGCGGAAAACCGGCTGGATGCGCGCGGAAGTCGCCGACTCCTATGTCTACGCGTATCCGCTCGTGCTGATGGACGTCGCGAAGGAAGCGGCGACGGGCGGCGACGGGGCGCAACCGGGACAGGCGCCGCTCAACACGCTGCGCCACGCGCAGGCGCTGCCGCCGGTCGGCGCGGTCAATCCGCCGCTGCCGGGCGTCGACACGCTCGACTCGACCGGCTGGCTCGACGTCGCCACCGAACCCGTGATCGTCACGTTGCCCGACACGCGCGGCCGTTACTGGGATGCCCGCGCACTCGACATGTGGACGAACGTGCTGTGGTCATCGTCGAGCGTGGCTGCACGCGGGGCTCGTGGCGGCGCGCGATCGCAAACGATTGCCTTCGCCGCGAAGGATTGGCAGGGCACGCTGCCGAAGGGGGCGGTGCGGATCGACGTCCCGTCGGCCAACGCGTGGCTCGAAGTCCGGCTGCAGACGAGCGGCGGGCGCGACCTCACGAACGTGAAGAAACTGCAGCGCGCGATCCGCGTGGTGCCGCTGTCCGTCTACACGGGCGCCACGCGCGGCGCGTCGGTCGCGGTCCATGCGGGCAGCGCGCCATCCGAGGCGGTGGGCGGCGGCACGCCGGCCGAACAGGTGGCCGCACTCGATCCGAAGGCGTTCTTCGCGCGCTTCGCGCAGGCGCTGCAGGACAACCCGGCACCGGCCGACGACGCGCACGCCCAGGAGCTGCTCGGCGACATCGGCGTGTCGGCCGG
>NZ_JAAGPE010000260.1:0-13223 GCF_017104605.1 Burkholderia sp. Ac-20384
TCCAGCAGCGCAATGCCCGACGGCGCGCCCGGCGGAGGGCCGCGCTCGACGCGCTCGCGCGCCTGGTGGTCGAGGATCCGCGCCCCGAGCACCACGTGCTCGGCTGGTTCGACACGGCCGTCGCGCTGCGCCTGGCCGACGTCGGCCTCACCACGATCGGCAAGCTGGTCGAGACGATCAACGCGGTCGGCTACCGCTGGTATCGACGCGTGCCCCGTCTGGGCGAAATTGGCGCCCGGCGCATCACAGCGTGGCTGGCGCACTATGGGGACGTCGCGGGCCTGCAGCTGGCCGCCGGCGTGCAAACCCACCCGTCCGAACGCACGCTGCCGGGGCCACCGCTGGTCGCAGCCGGCCCGGTCACCGCGATCGTGCCGCTCGAACGCTTCTTGCTGCCGCCCGAGCTGGACGGCTCGCACGGCACGCACCGCAATCTGGTCAAGAACAACAGCCGCGCGAACAACGACCGCGAGGCGATCGACTTCTGGCTCGCCGACTACGAGAACCCGCACACACGCCAGCGGTATCGCACCGAAGCGGAACGGCTGCTGCTGTGGGCGATCTTCGTGAAACGCAAGGCGCTGTCGAGCCTCGACACCGACGATGCGCGCGACTACATCAACGGCTTCCTGATCGATCCTCAGCCGGCCAGCCAATGGGTCATGACGGGCACTGCGCATCGCAGTGATCTGGGGTGGCGGCCGTTCCGCGGGCCGCTATCGGTCAAGAGCCGGCAGGACGCGCTGTCCGCGCTGAAGAAGTGCTTCGGCGAGCTGGTCGACGCGCAGTACCTGGATCACAACGCGTTCGCGAAAATCCGCGTGTTCACTGGCGCCACGCATGACGCCGCCGGCAACGAGCGGCGCGCGGCCGCCAAGTCACGGCTCCAGATCGAGCATGGTTTGACCTCCGACGCCTGGCGCTTCGCGATGCGCGTGCTCGACGCGATGCCGGACACGGCCGCCGCGACCCGCACGCGCTTTGTGCTGGGCTTTGCGTACAGCACCGGCCTGCGCCGCGCCGAGTTGTGTGGCGCCTTCACGGACGACGTACAGGAACGCTACGCCGGCCCGGAACTGGGGACCATCCGACTGCTGCGGGTGGTTGGCAAGCGCGCGAAGGAGCGCTTCGTGCCGCTGGTGCCGGCCGTGCTGGAACTGATGGGCGACTATCTGGAGTCGCGTGGCTTGCCGCGCGACCCCCTCGCCTGCCCGGCCGCGACCCCGCTGATCCCGGCGCTGCTGTCGAACGTCGAGATCGGCGAGATCCAACGGGCAGCATCGGCCAGCAGCACCGACCCCGCGCCCGAGCTCGCGGCGCGCGCGCGGACAACCGGGCCGATCCATCCGGTGCAGCTTTACAAGGCGGTGAGGCAGTTTTTTGCGACGGCGACCGCTGCCGCGCTGCGCGAGGATTCGCCGCACGCACGGGCCTTCGGCTCAGCCAGCCCGCACTGGTTGCGACACACTTTCGTGTCGCACGCGCTAGCCAATGGGATGAGCCTTGAGAGTGCGAGAAATTTTGCAGGGCACGACTCGCTCGACACGACGTCCATCTACGCAACCGCCGAAATCAGCAGGCAGTATCGAGAAGCGGAAGCCTTCTTGAATCAGGTTGAGCTGTAGCAGCCGTTAGCTGCGCTCCCCATAAAGGACCAGCGTCAATCGATTAGATAGATGGCTACGGCGGAAGATCGAGTGAATCTGCTGATCATGCACATGGGGCTGCACAGCTTCTATTGGTCCTTCGGGGGCAGCTTCGACTAAAAAACGCAACTAACGGTTAGATCGAATTCACCCTCCGTCAAATACCACCGTGCCGCGACCTCCCCATGTCTACAAAAAGAGGCCCCTCTGGCACGATCGCTCATGCCCCTTTTGTTCTAGTGCTCTTCGTCTGCATGAAAACATACAGGGAAAACGCCGTTCGTAGGGCCTCATGCTGCGAAAGTGAAGCGTCGTTCAAGTCGGCCATCGGATCGATACTAAGACGGCGCAACGTCAGTTTCGCGGCCGGCGAGCGCTTGTAATTCCGCCGCCATTCGTCTTTTTGATCGATCACAGCTTCCTCGTACGCCTCCCATCCCTGCCGCACCTCGTCGCCCATCCGCTCTTGCGCACTCACTTCCTGCGCAGCGGTCTGTAGCGCCATCCGGTTTTGCGCTTCGGCCTTCGCCTCTGTCTCCTGCTGTTCCCGTTCGATGAGGGATTGCTGGACCTGTACCATCTCCCGCTCTGCCTCGGATACAGTCCAACCCTCCTTGAGAGCCTTCATGAAGAACCCGGCCGGACTCTTCGTGACCTTGCCCAATTTCAGGCTGAAACGGGTACGGTCAATCGCTTGCTCCAGCCGTTCGTCGGTGTAGCTCTCACGATTGCCCACGATCTGATTGAACTGCGCTGTGGACAGACCAAATTCCTGCTTCAGGGTCTGGTAGATCACCTTGGCGTGTTCATGCGTATGCAACACTAGCTCCGCAAGGTCCTTACGCGCGATCCGAAACCGCAGACTGCCGATTTTTCGCGAGCCTGGCAGATTCTGCGTTTCATATGAGAGGGAGATGTCGGAGACCTCGTTGATCTGCTGCACTGCCGGCTCAAGCCAGTCACGCTTAAAGTACTTGAACACCTGTGCATTGGCGCCCATCTCACCCTGCCATCCGCGGATCTCGTCGAGAGTGACCCATTCAGTCCCCCCTTCGTCCGCGTGCGGAAGCAAATGGTCATACATCACGCGAGCGTAGGACAAGGTGAACATCGAAGTGATCCGCAGGCTCAGCCAGTGCGACTTCCCCTTCCCACGGATGATTCCGATCAAGTCTGGCGGGACGCGGAACTGGAATCGGCCGCCCTGGAATGAGATCCGGCCGATCAGTTGTGTTGACCCGAAGGGGCGCTCGCCATCCGCTTCGGCCGGCGCGGTCGCCTGAATGAGCGCCTTTTGCGCTTCG
This sequence comes from Burkholderia sp. Ac-20384, assembly GCF_017104605.1. Classification (NCBI taxonomy): domain Bacteria; kingdom Pseudomonadati; phylum Pseudomonadota; class Betaproteobacteria; order Burkholderiales; family Burkholderiaceae; genus Burkholderia; species Burkholderia sp. Ac-20384. The sequence continues at coordinate 2,951 of NZ_JAAGPE010000260.1, forward strand.
GTGATTACCTGCTCGAGATGGGTGTTGTTACGGCTGGAGTAACGCATCAGCCATTTGAAATATTCGAGCTCCACGTCGTAAAGGTCGCGGGGGCGCTCGTCGTAGGCGACAATAAAATAGGCGGCGTCGATCAAGCGCCGCGCGGCCACGCCAAGGTCAACAATCCGAATGAGGACGTTGTTGCGCGAAAAGCCTATGTCCGACCGGGCGCTGTCGACCGGCAGCCCTTCTGACGTCGCATCATCGAACAGGGCCAGCGCTAACTGCTGGGACGTTGCCATCTGCCCTCTTTCTACCATGCCGCCCTCCGCCCTCGACCTGTATTCGTCATATTGGACCGTAAGGTACTGGGCTCAAAGTGAACTGTCAACACATCGAACCTCACCTTTATCAAGCGCAGTCACATATCACCTCACCTTCTCGCCCATTCGTCTCACCCTCGCGCCCAAAAACCTCACCTTCGGCGCCAATTCCTATCACCACACTGTGGAGTTTTCCTCACCATGAGACTCAATTCACAGCGCCTTCAGCACACGACACCTCACCTTGCAGCTATAAGTTATTGATTTATAACGATGGCGTTCGTTCTGTTTGTGGTTAGTTGGTTTTTTGTGTTTACAACAACTCACAAACCGGAGAAACAGAGAATCCAGACTCTCCACAGACGACCCACTGTGCTGACAGGTTCACAACTGACCCGAGTTGCTTTGGCGACGCTGAAATCCTCTCGATCCAGGAAGATACCGGGCCGATTCGATGGTGAGGTGGATTGTGAAACTGGTTTAGCCGTGGTGCACCAACTCCTGCGTGCCAACTCCAAGGTGAGGGTTTTTGTGATCTCGACCGTTGTGGTAGTCGTCACGCACGGCCGACAATCCACACAATTCGCCTCACCTTACGCCTATTTCGAGACTCCGCCGGCTGCAAATGGGCGTCAACTGCCCGGATTTGTTGCGCTTCGCCACAAAAATTCGGATCGTGACACGAATTTCATAGCCATTCTTCGGTCTGACGAGTAATCTACGGTTTGTGATAAAAATATGCAAAACCGTAGAAATCTACATCGGGTGTAAAAAAGCACCTCACCGTTGAACTCAAGAGGAAGCGTCCAATGAAAATGAGCGAGTTGCCGGCAGTCGAGCGGCAGGTGAAGCTATCTCAGCTCGGCGAGTTCGCAAAGCGATTGTCGCTGATGACCGATGAGCTTCGCGAGGACATCCTGGCTCCGCGGCCGAGAAAGAACCCGCCGGTCTTCACGATCGGCGAACTGAGCGAGATGTGCGGGCTTGACCGTCAGAAGATCAATTACCTCGCGACAAAGGGGGGGGGGGATTTGCCGCCAGGTGAAGCTCACGGCTCGGGCCGAGCTCGCATCTTCACGCTTGCAGAAGCACGGACGTGGGTGCAGAGGGCTTCCAACATTTATCAGACCGCGCTGGTCACCGGCAAGGGCAACCATCGCGGCCGTGTGTTGATCACCGCGAACTTCAAGGGTGGGTCAACGAAAACAACAATCACAATGTGCGAGGCGCAAGCACTCAGCTTGCGCGGCCGGCGTATCCTCGTCATCGATCTGGATCCGCAAGCCTCCCTTTCGGAGCTGTGCGGACTCTACGCGGAGAAGGATGTGACGTGGGAGGACACGGTGCTCCCCTTCATCTATGACCCGAGCATCGAAGGTGGACTGGTGTCGAAAGTCCAGTCGACATATTGGGATGGCGTCGACGTCATTCCAGCTCACAACTATCTCCACGATGCGGAATTCCACCTGCCCACGGCTCAGAAGGAAAACCCGGAGTACGAATTCTGGTCGGTATTGCGCCGAGGCATTGAACCACTCCGTGCAGAGTACGACTACATCATTCTCGATACCGCGCCTTCATTGTCGTACTTGACACTGAATGGTCTGATGGCGGCAGATGCAATGGTTATGCCGTTGGTACCGGAGAGCCTCGACTTCATCTCATCGGTTTCGTTCTGGTCGCTGTTTTCGGAGATCGCCGCCGGCTTCGTCGAGCATGAGCTCGACAAAACCTACGACTTCATTTCCGTTCTGCTCTCGAAGGTTGACTACGGCACGATGTCGTCCGCGCCGGCCGTGCGCGTCTGGGCTCAGCGTGCATACGGCGATTGGCTGTCGGCGACGGAGATTCCGGCGAGCTCGGTAATGAGCAACGGGGCGCTGGCCCTCTCTACGGTCTTCGACCTCTCGCGCTCAGACGGGGTTGCCAAGACCTTGGCTCGCGTAAAGCAACCATTGATGGACCACTGCAAGTGGATTGATGACCAATCCGCGGCACGCTGGAGGGCCGAGGCATGAGTAAGTTTCGAGAGCGAATGATGAGTAAAACGGCGGGATTGAGTGCCGCCAAGGACATTGAGCTCGAGACACAGCCGGCGAAGCCGAGCGTTCCGCGAACTGCTCCGGGCATGACGGTAGCCCTCGCCAATGCGCAGGCGCGGATCCTGGCACTCGAGAAGAGCGCGAGCTCACGTGAATTGCCCATTGGCGAAATGGTCCCGAACCCGTGGCAACCGCGCCGGGTTTTCAATGAAGCGAAGTTGACGGAGCTCGCAGAATCGATCCGGGAGATCGGTTTGATCGAGCCGATTGTCGTTCGGCAGGTTGAGTCTGGCTACCAAATCATCGCAGGCGAGCGTCGTTGGCGCGCGCACAAGATGATTGGGAAGGATTTGATCAAGGCTGAAATTATTGACATTTCCGATCAGGATATGGCGTTGCTGGCCTTGGCTGAGAACGTAGTCCGTGAAGACCTTGCCGACTACGAGATCGCCCGCTCGATCCGGGAAACCGAAAAGGAGTTTCCGAATCGCAAGCGGATGGCCGAAGCATTGGGAATCTCGCGTTCTGAACTCTATCGGTTCCTGTCGTTCGCGGACTTACCAAAATTTGTCATCACGGATCTCGACCTGCAGCCGCGCTTGCTGGGGGCTCATGCGGCGGAGGGTCTCGTTGCTGTCCTGCGCAACCAAGAGGGACGTGCATTCGAGATTGCTGAGGAGCTATGGCGACAGGTGGTTGCAGGCGACCTCGATCAAACTAAGCTTGCAAAAGAGATCAAGTTTGCGATTGACACCGATGGGAAGACCGGCGCCGTGAGCGATCGAAAGATCGACAAGATTTTTGCTGGTAAAAATCAGGCTGGATCGATCACGAAGGATGCAGGTAACTTTACTGTGAAGATCAAGGCCGGGATGTTAACGACAGAGAAAGAAGAAAAAATCAGGGCGCTCATCTCTCAACTTTTTACAGAGCCCGACTGAATAACCTGAATATTGGCTCCAAGCCCGCAAGTTGTGGGCTTTTTTCTTCCTCCTAGCATCCGTGTCCCCATTGGGGACACGGTCCTCTGCCAAATGGAGATGGAGGGGCTGAAATTGTGTCCCCACTAGGGACACTACACATCGCTCAGAAGATTCCTGCCAATGGCCCCCTGCAGGGCATTGACGTCGGCCGCGGAACCACTAAGGCGGCAGTACGCCCCACTTCCCCACTACATTCCCGCGCGCGGGAAATTTAGCAATCCACCCTAGGGCTGGTGATCACCGCTTGGGCCGGATGCGCTCATCTTGTTCAAGATCTGACCCACGACCCTAGAACAGAACGACTTAGGGATCACCGAAGAAGGCAGACCAGGAAGGTATTCAGGCGCTGGTGCTCGCCTTCCTTGTGTCGCGCCCCTACTGGGAAGCGTCAGAACTTTGCACTATCTCTTCGAAATGCCAGGCGGCAAGCCTGCGGGTACGCCCGCCAAGCGAAAGCCGAGTCGAGCTGGGGCTTCGCGCTACGCAAAAGCGCGCGTGAAAGGGGCGACCGTTGGGATTGGAAAGAAGCCACGCCCGTCTCCGCAAGCCCTGCTATTGAAGCAGTTCGCGAAGGGGGCGGAGCGAAAAGGTAACCTACCGGAGCAAATCGAGGATCTGCGAGACGCGGCCACCCAGCAGTCGCATGAGAGTCACGAACTCAAGCAGAGGCTATAAATCGAACAGCGATTGCACATCGCAGACCGGTTCGGCCCAGCTCATTTCTCCTCACCTAAAACAAGGAACAAAGGGGGCGTCCATATCATTTCGTCATCCGCTAGGACAATGGATGATGAATCGGCGTTGTTTTCGGAAGCGGAGCTTTATCCTGCGCATGTGTGACGCACCGAAGCTCCGGAGTTGTCCGGACCGCTTGATCGGAGCTAGATGGCGATGAAGCCCAATCCGCGGTCACCTGACGAACTCTGGCACTCGATATTGACGCTGCTGGGAATCAATCCAGACGCGGCTAAATCGAAGTAACGCAGCACGCAAAACCCGGCCGAGGCCGTTTGTTGTCTGCTGCTTGCCCCCTATACCTGCCCCGCACCAGCGGCTGCTGGCGTCGCGAGCAGCGCCACCAACGCGGCATACGTGGCCGGCGTGGTCGCCTCATATTCGACGTTGGATAGCCACAGATTGGCGTTGCCGTCCGGGTGCAGCGCCAGCTCGACGATCGTGCTCGCGCGCACATGAAAGTCGGTCGGGGTGTCGACCGTGATCCGGTACAGCTCAACCGGCACGAGCGGCCCGTAGGAGAGGGAGCGGCCGCTGCGATCAGGTCCGCGAACACCCACTGCAGTTCGCTCTTAGCGTCGCGCAGGTTCTGGTGCAGTTCGGTCCGGCCAAGGTGTAGCTTCGGGGTGAACAGGGACACGATCGGCGCCAGATCCACGTAGGTGACGGGTGGTTTCATATGCGGCAGCAACGGGATGGGTCCGAGCGCGATGGAGTCGGTGTCCTGGAAGGAGGGGAACGCCAGCGCCGAGGCCGCGGGCCTATCCGGGATGACCGCCGCGCCGGCGGTTTCTGGAGGGGCGGAAGCTGGGTTATTCAGACAAATAGAAAAAATCGCTTATCTGATAACTCTGCTTACGAGATGCGCCGCGGCGATGATTGCGAATCCAATCAAACGCGGATATGCTGTGGCATATGCCGTTTCGTTTGAATAGGAGTCACACCATGCCAACTCATGACACCCGCCATGCGCGTCTGTTCCGCAATGGCCGCAGCCAGGCCGTGCGGATCCCGCGCGAGTTCGAGCTGCCGGTCTCGGAAGTCACCATCCACCGGGAAGGCCGGCGCTTGATCATCGAGCCCGTGGAGGCCGCGCCGTTGCGTGAGCTGTTCGCCCAATGGACTCCGCTGGACGAAACGTTTCCCGACATCGATAGCCTGCCGGCTGAACCGGTCGACATCGAATGACGCTGTATCTGCTCGACACCAACATCTTGTCGAACGTGATCCGCGATCCGCGCGGCGCCTGCGCCACCCGAATCGGGCAAATGCCGCTCGAACAAGTGTGCACCTCGATCATCGTGGCGGCGGAGTTGCGGTTTGGTGTCTGGAAGCGTGGCTCATCCACCCTCGCGCAGCGGGTCGAGCAACTGCTGGCGAGCTTGACTGTGTTGCCGTTGCAGCCCGACGCCGACCGGTGCTACGGTCGGTTGCGGGCCGAGCTCGAGAAGCAAGGCCAGCTGATCGGGGCCAACGATATGCTGATCGCCGCGCACGCGCTGGCGGTCGACGCCGTCCTGGTCACGGACAATACGGCCGAATTTACCCGTGTCGCCGGCCTGCCGGTCGAAAACTGGTTGCGACCGGCGACCTAACGCCCACGCCGGCGGGCCGGTGGATCCGGCCGGCGCGATAGAATCCACCGTATTAACCTAGAGGATCTCGATGATGAACCTGACGGCAATTCACTTCAAGGAAGGCGGGTGGGGCAGGGGCGTGGCGGCCGGGGCACTGCTGATCGCGCTGGCGGCCGTCGACCGGGGGCTGTCGGCGCTCTGGCCGGCCAGCTACGGGCTGGTTCACCCGCTGGCGGCGATCGCCGCGGCGAACCTGTCGTTGCTGGCCGTGTACCTGATCATGCGGTCCTGAACGACGTCGAACCCGGCTGCGGCCGGTTTTTTTGGGCGCATCGTCAATGCCGATAACTCTGCTTATCGGCATTGCGGTTAATGGGTTAAAATCCCCGCAGGGCCAAATCCACCTGTGATTGATAGGTGAAAACCCTTGTATTTAAGTGGGGCGCGAGCGCGGCACAGCGCGAAGTTGAACGCCTTACGGAGCACTTCTTTTTGAGGAGGTGCTCCGTGAGGCGGCCGCCAAAATGGTGGCTCACCGCGATCCAGATCGCCGTGAAGCTGCTGCTGTTTTCGATCTCGTTGCATTGACCCCAGCCCGCCCGCGAGGAGCGGGCGCTTTCGCCCGGAAGGAGAGGGGATGGACGGCGACCTTGACATGCTGTTTCTCGAGCGACGCAGCGACGCGGCCTCCATCCCGCTCGCCGGCGCCGCCGAGCGCGTCGGCGACACGCTCGCCACCGGACTCGCCGTGAACTTGCATCGCTTCGCCGACGCGCTCGACGTGGTAGGCCGCTGCTTCGTGGAGTGGCGGCACCATCACCGCGGCGACAATCGCGGCGATCAGGCGATTGCCGACGTGCTCTGTGCGCTTGATGCCGCGTATGAAGTTGCAAGGACCGACAACGCTGCCGATTGGTGCGTCGCGCGAGATCGCTTGACGGAGCAGCTCCAGAAAACGCGGCTCACAACAGAGCTTCAAGGACCTCAAGACTTTTCGGCCTTCGTCTGTCGGCAAGGCCAATACCTGCACGAACATGGCGTGATTAGGTGGGAATGTTGACCCGGGAGCACTTCGACCTTGAGCGACAACCACCTAACGGCGCTCGACGAGCAGCGCATCCGCACTGACCAGGAGAGGCGACGTGGGCAGCAAGCGATTTCGAAACAAGACCTGCGTGTATTGCGGGCTGGAGCAGGGCGCGAATACGGCGGACCACGTGATCGCGCGCGAGTTTTTTCTCACAAGCGGACGCGACAACTTGCCGAAGGTGCCGGCCTGCGAAGAATGCAACACGATGAAGTCGCTCCTCGAACACTACGTACTGTCCGTGTTACTCCTGGGGGGGCGTGCACGGCGATGCGATCGAGGCGCTCGCCACGCAGCTCGGTCCGCGACTGGCCAAAAATGACGCGTTGCGCCGCGAGCTGTTTGTCGGGCAGCGCGATCGCCTGATCCGACAGCCTGACGGCAGCTGGGCCAGCGGGATGTCGGTGCCATTCGACGGCGAGCAGCTCGCCATCTTGTGCTGCTACATCGCGCTCGGGCTAGCCTGGCACCACGGGCATCTCCAGATTGCACCGCACGCGGTGGCGTCCGCGAATATGTTTACGCGACCGGGGCAGGCGACGTTCGAAGACCTGCTGGCACGATGCGAGGCCGGCGGCCGCGTCGACCACTCGATCGGAAACGGTGTGTTCGCGTACCGTGGCGTGTATCTGCGCACCAATCCGCGCATCACCTTATGGCAGATGCGGTTCTTTGGCGGCGTCGAGCTCGGCAGCCATCGCCAGCGTGGCGAGAAGGCACGCAGTCTGTTCGTCGCGACCAACGACGCACCGGATTGGATCGCGGCACGCAATACCCGCCGGGTGCCGGGGCGCGCACCCATCGGACTCGGTGCGGCCGACGGCGAGGCCGCCACCTTGGCGTCGGCCGGACCAGCGTGATTTCGCTGCCAGGCCGCAACGATTGTGACCGCGACGGCATTGAACAACCCACCACGAGGAATCCTGCCATGATTGAAGTCCAGCGCCTGCAGGCCGGCGTCTCGCTCGAAGGCCAGCATTACCTCATCCAGCTGATCCCGGTCAGCTCGGCCGACTCGCTCGGTTCGCCGACCGTGATCGTCAGCGTGCTGGCGCGCCCCGCGCTGACCGGGGACGATCGGAATGTGCGCCTGGAGGCGTACGACGTTCGGCACGAGTTCCGGCTGGCCGACATTGCCGTCGACGCGCACGAAATGCGCTGCCTGCGCATCGCGTATGAGCGTGCGCCGCTGTTCCGCGAGGGTTTCACGCTGGCGCTCGAGGAAGGCATGGCTGAGCAGCTGGCCGCCTACCTGCCGCGCATCGACCTGATCAGCCTGGTCGCCACCGGCGTGAGCGAAGTCGTCAAGCCGAAGCTGGGCCGTGCACCGCTGCCGCACGAGCAGGCGGTGATCGCCGACGTCGTGGCCAGCACGGTGCTCGACCAGAGCACGCCGGCGCAGGCGATGGCGTTCGCGATGGGTTTGTCCAGCGAGTGCGTGTTTTCGGAGACCCGCGGCGACCATCCGGACTACGTCGTGCTCGGCGCGGCCCTGCGCACCCCCGAGGTCGTCGCCATGCTCCAGGACGCCCAGCGAGGTCGGTGATGCGCGCCGCGCACTCCGTCGCAACGCCGTCGGCCGAACAGCGGCGGATCCAGTTCACGCTCCGCGGCGCCGCCGCGTTCCCGGTGCGTCTGCCACAGGAGCGGCAATCATGATGTCGTATCCGCAGTTCACGGAACTCGCCGAGTGGCAGATTCGCGACTACCGCGCCCTGTCCAATCCAGTGTTTGGAAACGCGGCACTCGCGCCGGAAGTCGCGCAAGCCATCGCGCGTGGCGCGTTCAACCTGTGGCGGGCGGTCGCCCTGCAGGGATTTGCGGCAGTCGAGCGGCCGACCTATGAGGTGGACGTGACGCGCCTGGCCGCCGCGGTCGACGCTTCTTTTTCTGACCAATCTTGAGCATGCGAAAAGCGACTTCACGCGGCCGCCGGCCGCTGACCAAGGCGCAGCTGCTGCCGATCCCGGCCGGTGAACTGCGCCGGATCCAGCTGAAGCACCACGTGGCGCTGGCGGCACTGCGCGACGCGCACGACGACGTCGCGCAGCTGGCGACCCTGATGAACGCGATCTATCTCGCGTACTTCCTCGACCCCATCGATCCAGGACCGTATCGACGGGCCGAGGCGGCCCTCCAAGACTGTGTCGACCGAGCCGAGCGGGGCGAGCCGAGTGCGCTGACCGACCTCGAGCGCGCGGCGGTCGAGCAGGTGCTGGCGCGGCTGGACGCGCAGCTGGCCGCGGTGCCGATGCACCGCTACGTCGCGGCATTCGAGCAGCTGCAACGCGTCACCACGGCCGAGGTGGTCGTCTCCCCCCTTTCTGCAGGCTGAACCATGGCAAACCGCCCCCAGCAGCTGGCCCAGATGCCGTTACGCAGCTACAGCCGCACCGAGTTCACCGCGCTGCGCGCGCGTGTGAAAGGCCTGCCGATCGAGACGATTGAGCGGCTGTACTTCGATCGCGATGCCGCGGAGCCGGTCGACGTCGCGCAGCTGTTGCGCACGATGCGCGATGACCTGGTGGCAGCCGCGCTGCGCGACGGGTCGCCGGTATTGAAGTCCCACCTGCAGGCGGCGGTCGAGAAATACGGCGAACCGCGCCTGACCCCTGTGTCGCTGCAACTGATCGAGCAGGTCGCCGCGCAGTGGGCGATCGCGCTGCCGCAGGCCGAGCATCCCGTCGGTCGTTGGTTCCGCTCGATCGTCGCCGTGCGCCTGGCGGGCGAGGGCATCCACACGCTCGGCGAGCTCGTCGCGTTCGTGAACCGCCGCGGCGGGCAATGGTGGCGATCAGTGCCGCGCATCGGCGTCGGTCGCGCCCGCGTGCTGGTCGCCTGGTTGCGGCGTCACGAAGCGTCGATCGGCGCGGCCGTCGAGGTCGACGTCGACGCCGGCGACGCGCTCGCGCCGACGTCGGCAGGCGTCACCGTCGGCGCCGGGCAGCTGGCCCCGCTCGAGCGCCTGGCGCTGCCCGTCGAGCTGTCCGGTGCCCACGGGGCGAACCGGGCGCCCGTGTTCGCGTATCTCGGCGCGGCTCACGATCTCGATGCGGTGCGGGCGTACCTGCATCGATACGACGACCGGCCCGCGACGCAGCGAGTCTACAAGAAGGAACTCGAGCGCCTGGTGTTGTGGTGCGTGGCCGAGCGGGGCGTGGCGCTGTCGTCGATGCGGGTCGAGGATTGCGAGGCGTACAAGTCGTTTCTCGCCGCGCCGGGCGAGCGCTACACGGGGCCGCCGGTCGCCCGCACGAGTCGCCAGTGGAGGCCGTTCGCGCCGGGCGGCCTGGCGCCGGAAAGCCAGCGCTATGCGGTGCGCACGATTCGCGCGGCATTCACGTGGCTGGTGGCGGTGCGGTATCTGGCCGGTAACCCGTGGGCGGCCGTTTCGGATCCCAGCGTCATCAGGCGCGTGCGCAAGCTGCAGGTCGAGCGGGCGCTCCCGCTCACCCTCTGGACGCGCGTCCGCGCGACGCTGGCCGAACGCAGCGAGCTGCAGGGGCCGAGCGGGCCGCGCTGGCGTGCCGCGCGCGCGCTGCTCCTG
>NZ_JAAGPE010000261.1:0-12857 GCF_017104605.1 Burkholderia sp. Ac-20384
TGCTGGCGCTCGCATGCGCGGCCGCCTTTGCGTGGCCTGCCGCCCATGCGGCCTCGACGGACGATGCACGCGGCGCCACCGCGCGCGGTGGCGTCGAACGTGCCGCCGATGCCGCCGCTCCCGCTTCGGCCGTCGCAACCGTGCCGCCAGCGCCGGTAGCCGGCGATACGCTGACCGCCGTCAGCGTGACCGCGCAGCGGCAATCGGTCGATCCCGATACCCCGGCCGTCGTCACGTCGATCACGCGCGAGCAGATCGAATCGCACACCAACGTCACCACCGAGGACGCGCTGAAGTACGCGCCTAACCTGATGGTCCGCAAGCGCTATATCGGCGACCGCAACAGCGTGTTCGCAGGCCGCGACTTCAACGAACTGCAGAGTGCGCGCGGACTCGTCTATGCCGACGGCGTGCTGCTGTCGAACCTGCTCGGCTCGAGCTACGCGTACCCGCCGCGCTGGTCGCTGATTCCGCCCGACGATATCGCGCGCGTCGACGTGCTCTATGGCCCCTTTTCCGCGCTGTATCCGGGCAACTCGATCGGCTCGACCGTGCTGCTCACCACGCGTCGCCCGGAAAAGCTCGAGGCGTCGCTGTCGACGCAGTTCTTCACGCAGCGCTACCACGACGGCTACGGATTCGCGGACAGCTTCGGCGGCAATCACCAGACCGCGCGGATTGCGAACCGCGTCGGCCGGTTCTGGTTCGCGCTGTCGCTCGACCGGCTCGAGAACAACGGTCAGCCGATGCAGTATGCGAGCCCCAATTCGGCATACAACCCGAAGCTCGGCACGGCCGTGCCCGTGACGGGCGCCGCGACCGACATCGGGCCCAACGGCCGGCCGCGGACGATCGTCGGCGCGCAGACGATCGAGCGGACCGAGCAGCTCAACGAGACGGTGCGGATGGGCTATGCGTTCACCGACCACGTCGATGCGACGCTCACGCTCGGGCATTGGGAGAACCATTACCGGCAGCACGGCGAGACCTTCCTGCGCGATGCGGCCGGCAATCCGGTCTACGGCGGCAACGTGTCGATCGGCGGCCAGAACATGACCGTCGCGCCGAACGCATTCGCGCCGCAGCGCGGCGACCAGGAGAACTGGCTGTACGCGCTCGGCCTGAACGGCCGGCTCGATTCCGGCTGGCGCCTGTCGGGCGTCGTGTCCGCGTACGACGTGTCGCGCGACGTGCAGCGCTCGGCGTCGACCGTGCAGGGCGGCGCAGGCACGCTGTTCCAGGGCGACGGCACCGGCTGGCGCACGCTCGACCTGAAGGCCGAGGCGCCGGAAGTGAAGGGCCATACGTTCACGTTCGGCTATCACTACGACAACTACTTCCTGCGCAACGTCACGTTCAACACGGCCGACTGGCTGGCCGGGCCGACCACGTCGTTGTCGAGCGTCTATCGCGGCGACACGCGCACGCAGGCGCTGTTCGGACAGGACGCGTGGCGCTTCGCGCCGGGCTGGCTCGCAACGCTGGGGCTGCGCTACGAGCGCTGGGATGCATACGGCGGCGCGCTCGGCAATGCGAGCGGCACGCTCGGCTATGCGGACCGCAGCGCGAACGCGCTGTCGCCGAAGGTCGCGTTGCAATGGGATGCGACCGACGTGTGGCGCTTCCGGCTGTCGTTTGCGACCGGCACGCGTTTCCCGACGGTCGGCGAACTGTTCCAGGGCACGATCTCGAACAACGCGATCGTCAACAACAACCCGAACCTGCGGCCGGAAAAGGCGATCGACTGGGACTTCACGGCCGAACGCGACGTGGGCGTCGGTGTCGTGCGTGCCAGCGTGTTCCAGAGCGACCTGCGCGATTCGATCTACAGCCAGACGACGGTGTCGGGCGCGACGACGGTGACCAACATCTCGAACGTCGATCGCGTGCGCGTGCGCGGCGTCGAACTCGCGTTCAGCGGCGAGAACGTCGGTTTGAAGGGACTCGCGATCGACGCGAACGTGTCGGCGAGCAACGCGCAGATCCTCGCCGATGCGGCGAATCCCGCGTATGTCGGCTCGCGCTTTCCGCGAATTCCGCGCATGCGTGCGAACCTGCTCGCGTCGTATCGCTTCGACGAGCACTGGCTGGCGAGCGTCGGCGTGCGCTACTCGGGCCGCCAGTTCAACACGCTCGACAACAGCGACGTGAATCCGGACGTCTACGGCGGCACGAGCTCGTTCACGGTCGTCGACCTGAAGGCGCGCTACCGCTTCGACCGTCACTGGACCGCGTCGCTCGGTATCGACAACCTGACGGACCGCCGCTACTACGTGTTCCACCCGTATCCGGGCCGTACTTTCTATGGAGAACTGAAATGGTCGCTGTGAGATCGCTCGCGGCAGGCGTCGCGCTGTGGTTCGCGTCGCTGTCGCCAGCCGGCGCGCACGATGCGCACGACGTGCCGAAGGCCGCCGATTCGCACGCCGCGCACATGAGCATGCAGGCCGCGCCCGCGCAGCAGAAGCAGCCGCTCGCGACGGGGGCGGCATTCGACACGCATCACCGGCTGTGGGTCGCGTGGGTCGAGGGCGCGCATGTCGTCGTCGCGCATTCCGACGACACGGGCCGCACGCTGTCCGCGCCCGTGACCGTCAACGCGATGCCGGAGCCGATCTACACGAGCGCCGAGAATCGCCCGAAGATCGCGACGAGTCCGGACGGGCGTGCAGTGTACGTGTCGTGGTCGATGCCGCTCGATGCGCCGTACACGGGCATGGTGCGTTTCGCACGATCGCTCGACGGCGGTGCGACGTGGAGCGTGCCCATGACCGTGCATCGCGACCGGCAGGCCATCACGCACCGCTTCGACATGATGGCCGTCGATCCGGCCGGCAACATCGCGATCGCGTGGATCGACAAACGCGATCTCGTCGCGGCGAAAGCGGCGGAGCAGGCGTATGAAGGCGCGGCCGTCTACTACGCGGTATCGCGCGACGGCGGCGCATCGTTCGAAGCCGAACGCAAGGTGACCGACCATACGTGCGAATGCTGTCGCATCGCGATGGCGATCGATCCGGCCGGACGTATCGAGGCCGCATGGCGCAACGTGTTCCCGGGGCAGATCCGCGATCATGCGCTCGCCGTGTTGCCCGTCGCTGCGTCGGAACCGATCGTCCCGGTGCGCGCGACGTTCTCGAACTGGCACGTCGAGGCGTGCCCCGAGCATGGGCCGGCGCTGGCGATCACGCCGGACGGCACGCGCCATCTCGTCTGGTTCGGTGTCGTCGACGGCCGGGCCGACGTGTTCTATTCACGCATCGGCGCCGATGGCCAGCCGCGCGGCACGCCGTGGGCATTCGGCGCGAATCCCGCGGTGCCAGGCGAGCAGGCGTCGCATGCGGCGCTCGTCGCGCGTGGCGACATCGTGTGGCTCGCCTGGAAGGCGTTCGACGGCGACACGATGCAGATCAAGCTGCGCCGGTCGGACGATCGCGGCGAGCACTGGTCGGCGCCGCGCGTGATCGCAGCGACATCGGGTGCAAGCGACAACCCGCAGTTGCTCGACGATGCGGGGCGAATCTATTTGTCGTGGCGCACGCGTAACGACGGTTATCGGCTGATCGCCGTGGAGGCGGTGAAATGAAGCGGCTGATTGCATTGCTGGGCATCGTGCTCGCGAGCGTGCCGGCGTGGGCCGGCGGCGAGCTGCAGCCGCTGCGCGCGGCCGACGTCGCGCGCCTGTATGCGACTGCGCACGAGCGGCCGCTGGCGGTCGAGATCTGGTCGCTCGATTGCGGGTACTGTCGCGAGAACGCCGCGCATCTGGTCGCGTGGCAGCGTCGTCATCCGGACGTGCAGCTTGCGATGGTTGCGATGGATGCGTACGACGACAACGGTGCGGCGATCTCGCAGGCGCTCGCGCAGATGAACTTGCCGCCGCAGGTCGCGCAGTTCGCGAACGCGGAGCCGATGCCCGAGCGTCTGCGGGCGGTGCTCGATGCGGGATGGAGAGGGGAGATGCCGCGCACCGTGTGGATCGGGCGCGATGGCGCACGGGAAGCGCGCAGCGGATTGCTGACGGCCGATGTGCTCGACGGCTGGTTGCAGCGCGCCAAGCGCTGAACGGGCCGACGGCGCGCGGCGAACGGGCCGCGCGCCAGCCTGATGCGAAAACGCGCCCGAAGGCGCGTGGAGAGAAGCGTCAGGCCGCTCGCTTGAATAGCCGGATCACGAACAGCAGGATCACCGCTCCGACGACGGCGACGATCACCGAACCGATGAAGCCGCTGCCGACGCTGATGCCGAGCATCCCGGCGAGCCAGCCGCCGATCACTGCGCCGACGATCCCGACGATGATGTCGACGATCAGCCCGAAGCCGCCGCCCTTGACGAGCAAGCCGGCAAGCCAGCCGGCAATCGCACCGATGATGAGCCACATAATCAAGCCATGAGCCATGGTTGTCCTCTCCTTGAGTTGTGTCGAATGACCGGACGTCGGCTGTGTCGCCGCAAGCTGAATGAAGGCGGCATTGCGACCCGCCGCGCCGCCCACGCAATGTAACGCGATAGACGGGTCGGAATCGTTAAGTAATGTTATGCACCCTTAACGGGATTTTCCAGGGAATTCGTCTGCATACGGTGAGGCTCGCGCACGGGCAATGCGTGGCGAAATGAATCTGTAAGAAAAGGCCGTCGGCGAAGCCGGTCGGCCATGCGTGTCATCGTTCGTGTGCCGATGCCTGCATGCCCGTGTCGGGCAATCCGTCGCCTGCGTCGGCGATCAGCCGTGCGACGGTCGCGGAATCGCCGATCTCCTCGATCGACAGCCACGCGAAGCGGGCGAGAAAGAGCGACGCATCAGCTTCGCCGATCCGCGTCATCGTGCGGCACAGGTCGGTGTAGAGCGTATCGCGTTCGGTATCCGTCATCATGCGGTCTCCTGAGGATTGGTTGATGCGCACGGATGGAGTGCGCGTTCGAGCGCGGCGGTCACGTCGCTGGCGCGAGCGTCGTACCAGCGGCCGAGTACGTGACCGTCCGGACGCACGAGATAGACGGTGCCGTCGCGCGCGCCGTACATGTCGAACAGCCGGCCGTCGTCGTCATGGCCGCCGCAGCGCGGTTGTTGCGGAGCCGCATGCCGTGCGAGCGTGACGAGTGCGAACGGTATCCGTGAGGCCTGCAGGCGCCGTTCGAGATCGGCCAGCGCCGGATCGGGCTCGCCGTCGGACGTGAAGCAGAACGCGGTGAAGCGCGGGACGACGAGATCGGTCAGGTGGCCGCGGCGCATGTTGCTGCCGTGGGCCGTGTACAGCGTCAGCGGACATTCGGCGAGCACCGTGCCGGGCGCGGGGCCGGCTGAAAACGTGTCGCGTTCGGCTGCGTTGAGCGGCGACGTTGCATACGCGATCGCCGTCGTCTGGCGCGGATTGATCAGCGAGCGCAGCGCCGGATGCCGGACCGCGAGCGACAGCACGGCTTTGCGCATCAGTTCGAACGCAAACGACGGCGGCGCCATGAACTCGGTGCTCTTCGTGCCGTAGCGCAGGTTCTCGTGCGTCGCGAACACGCGTTCGTCCGAGTAGCTGTCGAGCAGCGTGTCCGATGCGAGCCCGCGCGTCACGTACGCGAGTTTCCATGCAAGGTTGTCGGCATCGTCGATGCCCGAATTCGCACCGCGCACGCCGAAGATCGGCACGAGATGCGCGGCGTCGCCGCAGAACAGCACGCGGCCGTGCCGATAGCGCTCGAGCGTCAGCGCATTCGCCTTGTAGATCGTGATCCAGATCGGCGACCAGTCGCCACGCTCGCCCATCATGTCGAGCAGGTTCTGCACGCGCGGGATCACGTTCTCCGGCTTGACAGCCGCTTCGGGATCCTCATCGTCGCGCAACTGGTAATCGATGCGCCACACGTTGTCGGGCTGCTTGTGGACGAGCACCGTCGAACCCGGGTTCGACGACGGATCGAAGTACGCGAGCCGTTCGGTCGGCCGGTCGCTGTCGAGCGCGATGTCGACGATCACGTAGCGGCCCTCGTAGCTCGTGCCCTGCAGCGACAGGCCGAGCGCTTCACGCATCGTGCTGCGTCCGCCGTCACACGCGACGACCCAGTCGGCGTCGAGTGCGTAGCCGCCGAGCGGTGTGTCGACGTCGACGCGCACACCGTCCGGTTGCCGGGTCACGCCGGTGACTTTCGTCTGCCAGCGGATCTCGATGAGTTCGGGGCGGCGCTGCACGGCGTCGAGCAGGAACTGCTCGATGTGATACTGCGCGAGATTGATCATCGGCGGCAGCTTCTGGTTTTCGTCCTGCGGCATCGTGAAATGCAGCACTTCGTCGCGACGGTAGAAGCTGCGCCCGCCGGTCCACGGCAGTCCCGTGCGCAGGAAATCGTCGAGTGCGCCGAGCCGCTCGATGATTTCGAGGCTGCGCCGCGAGATGCAGATCGCGCGGCTGCCGTGGCAGACCGCGTCGTCGGCTTCGATCAGCACGCTGCGGATGCCGTGGTTCGCGAGGCCGAGCGCGACGGCGAGGCCGACAGGGCCGCCGCCGACGATCGCCACGCGATGCCGGTGCGTATCGATACCGTCGTGGCAGGCCGGCAGATGCGCGGGATGGCGCTCGGCGACGAACGGGTAGGGCTTGAAGTCGATATCCATCGTTGGCTTCCAGGGGAGGGCAGTTCGACGTGCACGCGCGCCGGGGCAACGTGTGCAGGCAGTCGAAGCAGTATGGAAGCCGGGCGGAAATCCGCTGTCCCCATTCCGGGTACAGCAAGCCGACCGGGATTTACCCGGATTCGGTCATCACCGGCCGGTTCGGTTCAGGGCTGCAGGCAGAGCGCGAACAGCTGGCGCTGGCTCGAGATGCCCAGGCGCCGGTATGCGCGTTTCTGGTACGTGACGACACTCGACGCCTTCACGCCGATCGTCTCACCGATCTCGTGCGAGGTCTGGCCTTCGAGCACGCCGCGCAGCACGTCGAGTTCACGCTTGGACAGCGCCGGGCATGCGCGGCGTAGCCGCGCGAGCATCAGTTGCGGGATCCCGATCTGCGCCGCACCGGCGAGCGCGTAGTGATGCTTCGCGGCCTGCGCGATCAGCGGCGCGAGCGCTTCGATTTCCGCGATCTCACGCGGCTGGAACGCACCGCTGCGATGCGCGCGGTACAGGTTGATCGACAGCCAGCTCGCATCGTTGGGCTGCATCAGCAGCGACAGCCGGTCGGACACGTCTGGGCCACGGTAGCAGGCCGCGCGATACGCATCATGATCGATCTCGTCGCCGGTCTGCTGGTGCAGCAGCAGGTCGTGGCGGCGCGCGCCGCGATGCGCGCTCGACACGATCTTCTGGTTGCCGTCGAGCGCGTAGAAGTGTCGTGCGTAGGTGTCGGCGACGTCGCGCAGGTAACGGCCGCCGCGATGGTCGGCGACGGATAGCGTGCGCGGGCGGTTGCCGAACTCGTACGCGAAGATCGTGCATTGCGTGACCGACAGCGCGTCGTCGAACAGCTTCAGCACTTCGGCTGCGAATGCGTTCGGTTCGTTGCCGCCGATCGCGGCGACGAGGCGCGTCGCACGCGATACGTCCAGTTGCCCGGTGAGGTTCGGTCGCTCGAGACGCCAGGTGCGCATGATGCTCGGAAAGGGCGGAGTGGTCCGTCGATTGTAATCGGCGGGGTGCGGCGAGGGAGTCGGGTGATGCCCGCAAGCGGAGCGGACGCGGACAGAAGGCGGGCAGCGCACGATTTGGCGCCCGGAAAGAGAAAAGGGCTGACAAGCATGCTTGTCAGCCCTTTATAACTTGGTGCCGGAGATAGGAGTCGAACCTACGACCTTCGCATTACGAATGCGCTGCTCTACCAACTGAGCTACACCGGCATCAGAGAAACGAAATTATAAGGTGAAATCTGAATCCTTGGCAATAGGTTTTGCGAATTTTTTTCAGCTTGCTGCTGCTGTTTCGCGAAACTCATCGACTCGGCAAACTTCCCGCTTCGTTTCACTGCGATACGACCCGTTGGGGTCACATCGAGAGCCGCGATTCTACGTACGTCGCGCGACACTGTCTAGTGCTGCAGTGCAAATTTATTGCTTTTCCTGGTGGTAGCCCGTCACGCGATCGACTTCGTTCTTCGAACCGAGGAACACCGGGACGCGCTGGTGCAGGCCCGTCGGCTGCACTTCCATGATGCGCTGCGTGCCGGTCGTCGCGGCGCCGCCTGCCTGTTCGACGATGAACGACATCGGGTTCGCTTCGTACATCAGGCGCAGCTTGCCCGGACGATCCGGCGTGCGCTTGTCGGCCGGGTACATGAAGACGCCGCCGCGGTTCAGGATCCGGTGCACGTCTGCCACCATCGATGCGATCCAGCGCATGTTGAAGTTGTCGCCGCGCGGGCCGTCCTTGCCGGCATTCAGTTCGTCGACGTAGCGCTTGACCGGGTCGTACCAGTGACGCGCGTTCGATGCGTTGATCG
Source organism: Burkholderia sp. Ac-20384 (assembly GCF_017104605.1). Classification (NCBI taxonomy): domain Bacteria; kingdom Pseudomonadati; phylum Pseudomonadota; class Betaproteobacteria; order Burkholderiales; family Burkholderiaceae; genus Burkholderia; species Burkholderia sp. Ac-20384. The sequence continues at coordinate 8,424 of NZ_JAAGPE010000261.1, forward strand.
CGTATTCGCGCGTGTCGGCCGGGATCTGCATGTTGCTCTGCGTGAGCACCCACGAGCCGACTTCGCGGTCGAGCGTGAAGCAGTTCACGCCGTTGCCGGTCGTCAGCACGAACACCGTCTGCGGGCCGTACACGGCGTAGCCGGCCGCAACCTGCTGCGTGCCGGGCTGCAGGAACGATTCCTCGGTGGCCTGCTTGCCGTCCGGGCAGCGCAGCACCGAGAAGATCGTGCCGATCGACACGTTCACGTCGATGTTCGACGAGCCGTCGAGCGGATCGAACACGAGCAGGTATTCGCCGCGCGGGTAGTTCGCCGGGATCGGGAAGAACGTTTCCATTTCTTCCGATGCCATCGCGGCGAGGTTGCCGCCCCATTCGTTCGCGTCGAGCAGGATCTCGTTCGACAGGATGTCGAGCTTCTTCTGCACTTCGCCCTGGACGTTCTCGCTGCCGGCGGTGCCGAGCGCTTCGCCGAGCGCGCCCTTCGACACGTTGTAGCTGATCGCCTTGCACGCGCGTGCGACGACTTCGATCAGCAGGCGCAGGTCGGCGGGGAGGTTGTTGGTCTCACGTTGCTGTTCGATCAGGAACTTCGACAGCGTGGTGCGGCGGGCAATGGACATGACAGACTCCAGAAGGCCAAAAGAATCCTTGAATGGCCGCAATTTTACCCGTCGCACCTCTCGAGCCGCCGGGTTTTTTCGTCCGGTTACATGGCCGGGCGGCCGGACCGGCCCGGTTTCCGGTGGTGGAGACGGGCGGGGCGCGCGTTGCGGCGGCGGCCGGCGGCGCGGTCAGACCCCGTGGTTGCGCCCGGTTCCAGCACTATTCACACGATAAAAAAGCCGGTGCCGCGACGGGCGGCACCGGCTGTCTCGCGCGGGCGAGATGCGGGCGATCGCGTTACGCGAGCGCCTTCTCGACGATCTCGCGCACGTCGCGCGATTTCGCGCCGGCGGCGACCTGCTCGAGCGCTTCGCGCATCCGGTCGCGCAGCGCCGGCGTGAAGCGGCGCCACAGTTCGAGCGAGCGGGCGAGGCGTGCCGCGACCTGCGGGTTGATCGCGTCGAGCGCGAGCACCTGTTCGGCCCAGAACGCGTAACCCGAGCCGTCCGCCGCGTGGAATTGCGCGGGGTTGGCCGCGCAGAAACTGAAGATCAGCGAGCGTGCGCGGTTCGGATTCTTCAGGTTGAACGCCGGGTGCGCGAACAGCTTGCGAACCTTCGCGAGCGTCGGCTGTGCGGCCGTACCGCGCTGCGCGGCCTGCATTGCGAACCACTTGTCGATCACGAGCGCTTCCTTCTCGAAGCGGCGATAGAAATCGTCGAGTGCGTGCTCGGCCGGTTCGTTCGCGCCGGCGGCCGCGGCGGACAGCAGCGCGCCGAGTGCCGCTGCGCGATCGGTCATGTTGTTTGCCGCGTCGTATTGCGCGGTCGCGAGGCGCACGGCATCGGCCGGATCCTCGAGTTCGGCGAGATACGCGAGCGCGAGGTTCTTCAGCGCGCGACGGCCGGAGGCCTCCGGCGTCGGTTCGTAGGTGCCGGGCGTCTGGTGCTGCTCGTATGCGGCGAGCCAGTCGGCGCGCAGCGCGGTGGCAAGCTGGCGGCGCACGAACTGGCGCGCGCGATGCACGGCGGCCGGATCGGCTTCCGCCATCTGGTCGGCGAGGTAGGTTTCCGACGGCAGCGTCAGCGCGAGTTCGCGGAACGCCGGCGACAGCGTCGCGTCGGTCAGCACGCGGCGGAATGCGCCGACGAAGTTCTCGCCGAGCGTGAGCGGCTCGTTCGCGGCGGCACGCGAGGCGAGCGTCAGCAGCGCGCGCGTCGCGAGGCGCTGGCCGGCCTCCCAGCGGTTGAACGGGTCGCTGTCGTGCGCGAGCAGGAATGCGAGGTCGTCGTCGCTGTAGTCGTACTCGACGATCACCGGCGACGAGAAATTGCGCAGCAGCGACGGCAGCGGTTGCTCCGGTACGTCGACGAACGTGAAGGTCTGCTCGGTGTCGGTGAAGTCGAGCACGCGCGTCGTGCCCGCCGCGGCGGCTTCGCCGTCAAGACGCAGCGGCAGGTCGCGGCCGTCGCGGCCGATCAGGCCGATCGCGAACGGAATCAGCAGCGGCCCTTGCTGCGTTTCGCGCGCGGCCGGCGACCCGTCGCCGTAGCCCTGCGAGAGCGTGACCGTATAGCGACGCGCTGCCGCGTCGTACGCGGTGCGCACCGACACGCGCGGCGTGCCCGCCTGGCTGTACCAGCGTTCGAACTGCGCGAGGTCGCGCCCGTTCGCGTCGGCCATCGCGTGACGGAAGTCGTCGCAGGTCACCGCATGGCCGTCGTGGCGCTTGAAGTACAGGTCCATCCCCTTGCGGAAGCCGTCGCGGCCGAACAGCGTCTGGTACATCCGCACGACTTCCGAGCCTTTCTCGTAGACCGTCATCGTGTAGAAGTTGTTGATCTCGACGTAGCTTTCCGGGCGCACCGGGTGCGCCATCGGGCCCGCGTCCTCGGCGAACTGCAGCTGGCGCAGCACGCGCACGTCCTCGATGCGCTTGACCGCGCGGGCCGCCGATTCGATGTCGTCGCCCGCAGCCATGTCGGCCGAGAATTCCTGGTCGCGGAATACCGTCAGGCCTTCCTTCAGGCTCAGCTGGAACCAGTCGCGGCAGGTCACGCGGTTGCCGGTCCAGTTGTGGAAGTACTCGTGGCCGACCACCGATTCGATGTTCGCGAAGTCGGTATCGGTCGCGGTCTCGGGGTTCGCCAGCACGTACTTCGTGTTGAAGATGTTGAGCCCCTTGTTCTCCATCGCGCCCATGTTGAAGTCGCCGACCGCGACGATCATGAAGCGGTCGAGATCGAGCTCGAGGCCGAAGCGCTTCTCGTCCCAGCGGATCGAGTGGATCAGCGAATCCATCGCATGACGCGTCTTGTCGAGGTCGGCCGGCTCGACCCACACCTGCAGCAGCTTTTCCTTGCCGGAGCCGGTCGTGATCTTTTCCTCGATCGCGACGAGCTTGCCCGCGACCAGCGCGAACAGGTAGCTCGGCTTGCGGAACGGGTCTTCCCACTTCGCGAAGTGGCGACCGTCGGGCAGGTCGCCGGAATCGACGAGGTTGCCGTTCGACAGCAGCACCGGGTACGCGGCCTTGTCGGCGCGCAGCGTCACCGTGTAAGACGCCATCACGTCGGGGCGATCGAGGAAATAGGTGATGCGGCGGAAACCTTCGGCTTCGCACTGCGTGAAGAAGTTGCCGCTCGACACATAGAGGCCGGACAGCGTCGTATTCTGGTCGGGTGCGCATGCGCTTTCGAGCGTCAGCTCGAACGCGTCGGGGACGTTCTCGACGGTCAGCCCGTGTTCGTGTGCGCGCACGGCGCCATGCGGTGCGCCGTCCAGGTGTGCGCCGAGGAATTCGAGCGCTTCGCCCATCAGCTCGAGATGCGGCGCGGGCGCGGCGTCCGGATTGCGGCGCACGCGCATCGTGTTCCTGACGATCGTACGGGCCGGCGCGAGATCGAATTCGAGCGCGACGGAATCGATGAGGAAGGCCGGCGGCGTGTAGTCGGCGCGGCGGATCACGGTGGAAGAGGCGTTGTCGGACATGGTCGTCGAGATCGGTGGAGTGGGGGACGGGCCCGTGGCACGGGCCGGGCGAACCGGGCCATTGTACAAAGGCTGGCGGCCGCGTGCCGGGCGAACTTTTTACCGGTTCCGGGAGTCCGCGTATTATCGGCATCCCGTTACGGTTCGCGCGGTGCGACGAACGGGTGACGGATCGAAGAGGATCAACATGAAACGCGAATGGATTCAACGCGGTGCGGGCTGGGCGGGGGTGCTGTGCGTGGCACTGCTGACCGGCTGCACCAGCTACGTGACGACCCAGGTCACGGCCTTCTCCGACTGGAGCGGCAGCGACGCGACACGCACCTATGCGTTCACGCGCACCGATGCGCAGAAGAACAGCATCGAGCAGTCGACCTACGAGCCGATCGTCGCGAACGAACTGTCCACGTATGCGTTCCGGCAGGTGCCGCAGGCGCAGGCGCGGTACCTCGTCGGGCTGACCTATGCGGTCGGCAGCGATCTCGTGACGGTGCCGCAGCCGGTCTATTACGATCCGTGGTTTGCGCCCGGGCCGTACTGGCGGCGCGGGCCGTGGGGCCCGTGGGGTCCCTGGGGGCCGATGCCGGCCGGCTACGTCGCGCAGACGTACCAGGTGTTCGACTATACGCTCGGCATCCGCATCACCGAACGCGCGACGGGCAAGGAGGTGTACAACGTGTCCGCGCGCACGACCGGCGACAACGGCACGCTACTGTACGCGATGCCGTTCCTCGCGCGCAGCGCGCTCGCCGATTTCCCGCTGTCGAACGTCGCGGTCCGCTCGGTCCGGCTGCCGGTCGACAAGCGCGGCGGCCCGGCGGCGCCGGCTGCCAACGAG
>NZ_JAAGPE010000262.1:0-12952 GCF_017104605.1 Burkholderia sp. Ac-20384
CGAGGCCGCGATCGGGGCCGGTGCCGAGCAGGATCGCGAGCGCGATGCGCGCGCTGTCGATCGACTGCGCGGTGCGGGCCTGCTCGCGCGTCGCGGCCGCGACTTCGCTTTCCGCCTGACGCTGCTGCGCGACGTTGTCGATGCCTTTCGTGACGCGCTGGCGCGTGAGCGTGAGCGCTTCGTCGGCGCGCTCGTATTCGGCCCGCGCGACGTCCTGCTGATCGAATGCGTATGCGAGATTCACGTAGGCGCGCGCAACGTTGACCGACAGCAGCACGCGGGCGGCCTGCGCGTCGACTTGCGCGGCGCGCGCTTCGCCGAGCGCGGCTTCCCATGCGGCGCGGCGGCCGCCCCACAGATCGAGATCCCAGCTCAGGCCGAGATTGATCTCGCGCGTGTGGCTGAAGAAGCCGCCGCCCTCGCCTGACGAAAACTGGGTGCCGGACAGCCGCTCGGCCTTCGCGCTCCCGCGGCCGACGAGGTGCGGCAGCCGCGCAGCCTGCGCCTCGATCACCAGCGCCTGCGCTTCGCGTGCACGCGCATCGGCGGTCGCGAGATCGGGGTTGCCGGCGAGCGCCTCGTCGATCAGCGCACTCAGTTGCGTATCGTTCAGCGCGCGCCACCAGGCGGCAGCCGGCCAGTCGGTGGCCGGCACCTGCGCGAGGCTGCGCGATGCGGCAAGCGTATCGGCGCCGCGCAATGTGCCGGCCGGCGTGAGCCCGTCGCGGCTCGCGCACGCGCCGAGCATGACGAGCGCCGCGGCAACGGCGATTCGCGACATGACGCGCAGCGCGCCGGCATCGCATGTCCAGGGAGCAAGTGCAGCATGCATCGCATTCCTCTGCTTCGTATCGGTTTGAACACGACACACATTGTTGGATGCCCCCGGACAAAGCTGATAATGTTGTTTAGTCAAAAAATAATGAATTCCGGCCATGCCCATCCGAGACGTTTCTCCACCGCGCACCGCGAAGCGCGCCGACTCCGATCCGAGCGAGCGTGAGGACGGCCCGTCGCTGATCGCCGTCTGGGGCGAGGACGACGGCAGCAACACTTACCGGCTCGGTACCCGCGAGGTCGACTGGCACAGCCATCTGCGCGGGCAGGTGTTCTGCGTGGAAAGCGGTTTCGCGCACGTGCGCACGCCGCATGGTTCATGGCTGCTGCCGCCGCATCGCGCGGGCTGGATTCCGCCGGGCGAGCAGCACAAGGTCAGCATCAGCGGTGCGTTGAGCGGCTGGAGCGTCGTGATTGCACCGGCCGCGAGCCGGCGAATGCCGGATCAGCCCTGCGTGATCGCGATCACTGAGTTGATGCGCGCGCTCGTGCGGCGCGCGGTGTCGTGGGCCGACCAGGACCGGCTCGACATCGAGCAGGCGCGCATCAGCGTCGTGCTGCTCGACGAGATGAGCCGCGCGCCGCACGAGCCGCTGCACCTGCCGATGCCGCGCGACCGGCGCCTGCTGCGCATCGCCAACGCAATCCTCGGGCAGCCGCACGACAGCCGCACGCTCGAAGCGTGGGCCGAATGGGCCGGGTTGTCCGCCCGCACGCTGAGCCGGCTGTTCGTCGCGGAAACCGGCACGAGCTTCGCGCAATGGCGCCAGCAGGCGCGCCTGACGCATGCGCTCGAACGGCTCGCGAGCGGCGACAGCGTCGCGAACATCGCGGACGCGCTGGGCTATGCGACGCCAAGCAACTTCATCGCGATGTTCCGCCGCGCATTCGGCGACTCGCCCGCGCATTACTTCGCGAAGCGCAAGCAGCCGTAGCGCGGTGCGCGCGCGCGACGACCGACGTGTTGACGGTGCTGCTGGCGCGGATCAATGCGCCGGATTGAAGGCGCGCACGGCGCGTGTTCCCTTCCCTGCCGTCGAATCGATGGCGAAAAACATGAAGGCTGCCCGGAAGCCGGATATCAGACGCGTTTTCGAAACGGTGAGTTTGGATTTTTAATCGTGCTGTTGTGATAAGAAAAGTTATCCAGATAGAATCGTTGCTTGATCCAACTACGTGTTCCGCAACAGACAATTCGGCTCATCAAGCCGCACGAAAATCGGTCGTTTTCGGCGAGATCGCGCCACGCTTGAACATTCGCGCAGCGTAGCGAGGCGCTTGAGGGCGACGTCGAGCGCCGATTGGTCGATCGGCAGCCGCAACGGCGGCGCATCGCAGTTCAGCGGCGAATATCGCTGGCATTTCGGCTGACATGCCAGTGAAGAGGCCTCGTGCAGCCGGACCATGTCGCCGCCGCGATCCCTGGCCGTTGACCGTCTGCTCCAGGCCGCCACGCCCCGACGGTTCACCCTGACCACCGCCCCCCCTCCCCGCATTTGTTCCCGCGACGCAAGACTGTTGCTCCACGGTGGGTGTTCGAGATCGTGACCGGCGCGCCTACAGTTTGCTCATCGGATTCACGGATCCGGTCGGCACTGAAGCCGAGAACCCTTCACCTATCGAGGCAAATCATGAGCGCATCCAAAGTCATCATCGTCACCGGCGCATCGCAAGGCATCGGCGCGGCAACCGTCGACGCATTCCGGGCCCGCGGCCATCGCGTCGTCGCCACGTCACGTTCGATCGGGCCGTCGAACGATCCCGATCTCGTCACCGTCGCGGGCGACATCGGCGACGCGGCCGTCGCACGGCGCGTGGTTGACGCTGCCATCGAACGCTTCGGCCGCGTCGACACGCTCGTCAACAACGCGGGTGTGTTCATCGCGAAGCCGTTCACGCAGTACACCGCGGACGACTATGCGCAGATCACGAGCGTCAACCTGAACGGTTTCTTCCACGTCACGCAGCATGCGATCGCCGCGATGCAGAAGCACGGTAGCGGCCACGTGGTCAGCATCACGACGAGCCTGATCGATCACGCGAACAGCAACGTGCCGTCGGTGCTCGCGTCGTTGACGAAAGGCGGATTGAATGCGGCGACGAAGTCGCTCGCGATCGAGTATGCGAAGGCCGGCGTTCGCGTGAATGCCGTGTCGCCCGGGATCATCAAGTCGCCGATGCATGCGCCCGAAACGCACGCAACGCTCGCATCGCTGCATCCGGTCGGCCACATGGGCGAGATGAGCGACATCGTCGACGCGATCCTGTACCTGGATTCGGCGCCGTTCGTCACGGGCGAGATCCTGCATGTCGACGGCGGCCAGAGCGCCGGGCATTGAGTCGCGGCGTCGAAACCGCGCGCCGGCGCGCCTAGCGCGATGCACCGGCCCGTTTGGTGCGTGTGCCGGCCGCGGGCCTGGCTGGCGCGCGTGCCAGATGCTCGATGAGGAAGTCGACGAACACGCGCACGCGCGACGACAGAAAGCGCGCATGCGGATACAGCAGCATGAACGGCCGCGACCGGCCGCCGAGGCCGGGCAGCACTTCCACGAGCGTGCCGGCCCGCAGATCCTGCTCGACGATGAAACGGTAGGCCTGGAACAGGCCCGCACCGCTGCGCGCGAGCGTCACGCCGGCAAGGTAGTCGCCCGACGTACCGTAGCTGCCGGTCGTCGCGACGTCGATTTCCTCCGAGCCATCGCTGAACAGCCACGGAATCTGCCGCCCGCTGCTCGGCAGCTCGAACTGGATGCATTCGTGCGCATGCAGATCGTCGATGACGGTCGGCGTGCCTGCACGCTTCAGGTAGCCGGGCGTCGCGACGATCACGAGTTCGGCATCCTCCAGCGTGCGCGCGACCAGGTTCGAATCGGCCGGCGCGCGGCCGCGGATCGCGAGATCGTAGCCTTCCTCGGCGAAGTCGATGTTGCGATTGCTCAGGTGGGTTTCTACGTGTACGTCCGGATACCGCTCGCGAAACGCCGGCAGCAGCGGCAGCACGCGATAGTGCCCGTACGGCGTCGGCATGCTGATCCGCAGCAAGCCGGCGGGCGTGGCCTGCTGGCCGGTCGCCTCGCGTTCGGCGTCGACGAGTTGCGACAGCGCGTCACGGCATTGCTCGAAATAGCGGCGGCCGGAATCGGTCAGGCGGATCTGGCGTGTCGTGCGCACGAACAGCCGCACGCCGAGACGCTCCTCGAGCCGCGCGACCGACCGGCTGACCGCAGCCGGCGTGACGCTCGCCGCGTTGGCCGCCAGCGTGAAGCTGCCGAGTTCGGCGGCGAGGCAGAACAGCTCGATGCTGCCGAGCAGCAGATCGTCGAATTGTCGTTGCATGGGGCGATTCCTGCCGTCTCCGGCGCGTGGTGCGCAATGACGCCGAGTGTGCATGAATCTCGCACGGGAAACCAGCGCGCGTGCACGGCGTGATTCGTTACACCGCGTCGTGAATCAATTGCTCGGCTGACATTTACCGGCTTCGGCCGCATGACTAGAGTGACTCACAGGCAGCACCGTTCGCCCGATTCCTTTTCCTGCAAGGAGCACGACATGACCGTCGAACACGTAGAACAGAAACTGGCCGACCTCGGCCTCGCGTTACCCGAACCGCCGAACCCGCTCGGCAGCTATACGGCCGTCAGCGAAGCCGGCAACCTGCTGTTCGTCTCGGGACAACTGCCGCTCGTCGACGGCAAGGTTGCCTATACCGGCCGCGTCGGCGAGCAGTTGAGCGTCGACGAAGGCAAGCATGCCGCCCGGCTCGCGGCGCTGAACGTGCTCGCGCAGATCCGCCGGCACCTGGGCGGGTTCGAGCGCCTGCGCAAGATCGTGCGCGTCGAGGGGCACGTGAGTTCGGCCGACGGCTTTTTCGGGCAGCCGGCCGTGATCGACGGCGCGTCGGAACTGTTCGCGGCCGTGCTGGGCGACAAGGCCGGACACGCGCGCTCGGCATTCTCGCAGCGCCAGTTGCCGGCCGATGCGGCCGTGATCCTCGTCGTGATCGCCGAGATCGACCCGGCCTGACCGATCGGCCGCCCTGCGGGGCGGCCAGCCCTCCCGCGGGTGTTTTCACCTGCCCCACCCGGATTCGTTGCTCGCCGATTATCGGGGATCGATCACCGGAAAGCCTTGCCCAGAAAGGCCGTACACGTTCCAGATACATTGGAATACAAAATATCGCATGCGATTTAATCGAATGCGCTTGACTCAAACAGTCGCCTCGACGAAACTCCATCGCATGCGATCGAATCGCATCTGAAACAAACCAGCCAACTGACGGAGCAAATGATGAGCAAGATCGAAAAAGTGCTGTACACGGGCAAGACGCATACGACTTCCGGCGGCCGCGACGGCGCGGCGCGCAGTTCCGACGGCCGCCTCGACATCCAGTTGTCGTCGCCGGGCAGTGCCGGCACTGGCACCAACCCGGAACAACTGTTCGCGGCAGGCTGGTCGGCCTGCTTCATCGGCGCAATGCAGCTTGCGGCGCGTGCGGCGAAGGTAACGCTGCCGGCCGATCTCGCGGTCGACGCCGAAGTGGATCTCGGTACCGCCGGCAACGCGTACTTCCTGCAGGCCCGGCTGAACGTGAGCGTGCCGGGGCTCGATCGCGACGTCGCGCAGCGCATCGTCGATGCCGCACACCAGACCTGCCCGTATTCGAAGGCGACGCGCGGCAACATCGACGTCGACATCCGTATCGCTTGAACGATGCATCAGGCGGCCGAGCGCCGCCTTGCCGAATGCCCGATTTCCATTCTTTCTTCTCGAGGTGAATGATGAAAACCCAATTGATCGCTGCCCTTCTCGTCGCTGTTTCGGCCACTGTCGCCGCACCGGCCTTCGCGAGCGAATCCACCGTGACGCGTGCGCAGGTGCGCGCCGAACTCGCGCAGTTGCAACAGGCCGGCTACCCGCTGAATCGCGCGACCGACGCCACCTATCCGAATGATCTCCAGGCGGCACTCACGCAGATCCATGTAACTGATGCGGTCGCCAGCGACGAGCAGGCGTCCGGCTACGGCAGCAACGGCGAGGCGACGACGCAATCGGGCCGCCGGCATGCGGTCAGCGTGGCCGACCGCTCGGTGTACTTCGGTCATTGAGCACGGCGCATCGTCGATACGCGAACCCTGAATCCCTTCTATCCCCCATCTGTCGAGGTAAATGATGAAAACCCAATTGATCGCCGCCCTTCTCGTGGCCGTTTCCGCATCCGCTGCCGCACCGGCGTTCGCCGATGCAACCGTCGTGTCGCGTGCGCAGGTGCGTGCCGAGCTCGCCCAGCTCGAACAGGCCGGCTATCGGCCGGGCCGCGCGAACGATCCGCACTATCCGGACGACCTGCAGGCCGCGCTGACGCGCATTCACGCGAACGACACCGCAGTGGCCGATGCAGTGACATCCGGTTACGGCAGCGATGCCGTCGCCGCGACGCAGTCGGGCAGCCGGCCCGCGACGCGGATCGCCGAACGCTCGATCTACTTCGGTCATTGAACGAAACCGCAATCGGCGCCGGTGGCCGGCGCACGGTGCGCAACCGCTGAATCCCCATTTTCTTGTCGAGGTGAATGATGAAGACCCAACTGATCGCTGCCCTTCTCGTTGCCGTGTCGGCCGCCGTTGCCACGCCCGCGTTTGCTGGAGAAGGCTCCGTGACGCGCTCGCAGGTGCGTGCGGAACTGGCCGCGCTGCAGAAGGCCGGCTACCTGCCGAACCGGCCCAACGACCCGAACTATCCGGACAATCTCCAGGCTGCGCTGCGCCGGGTTCACGACACCGATGCGGTGGCCGTCGAGTCGCAGGTGTCCGGTTACGGCAGCGACGCCGGCAATGCAACGCAGTCCGGCAGCCGCAGCTCGGTTCGCACGGCCGAGCGGTCGATCTACTTCGGTCATTGAGCATGGCGCGTTGGAGTCGTCGCGCCAATCCGGGCAGTTCGATACGACGTGTGAGAAACGGGAGCGCGCGAGCACGGCGCGCTCCTCGTCGGCGGTCGAAGGAGAGTGATGTTGCAAGTCGACATGCAACACGTGCCTACCGCGCAGCGCCAATGCTGCTGCCGGCTTTCGCGACCCGTGATTGTCGAAGAAGGAACCGCAGCCGTTGCAGGCCGAACAGCACCCCATACTCGAGCGCGTTCACGATGACGGACTTCCTTCCATCGATGGCCCCACGCCGTTTGAATTGCGTGACGGCGCGGTATCGAGTCCTCGCAGAATAGTTGCCTCCGCAACCGCATCGAGCAACGGCCGCGCACCAGGCCATTGATGGCCGGCCGCATCGATCCGGCGTTCGAAGCGATACACGATCGCGGGCGGGAAGTTCATCCACGCGACGCCCACCCGGACGGCGCGAATGCGCATGGCCTCCAGGTAGCGCGCCGGAATCGGGCAGCGCGGCACATAGGTGAACTGGTAGAACGCACCATCGGCAGCCAGGTGGCGCGCGAACGCGCAGTGAACGATCGCGACGGCCTGTTCGACCGGCATCGCGACGAGCGGCAATCCGCTCACGACAGCATCCGCACGCTCCCCGCCGAAGAAGTCGCCCGTCATGCCAAGGTGCGCCGCATCCATCTGCATGATCCGCAGCGCGGGAAACTGATGCCGCAGCGTGTTCGCGAATGCGGGATCGGCTTCCACCAGCACCAGCCGGTCACTCGCGACGCCGCGCGCGAGCAGTGCCCGCGTGAACACGCCGGTGCCTGCACCGAGCTCGATCACGGTGGCGCCGTCGCGCGGGATATCGGCGGTGATCAGCGCGGCGAGCGCCGGGCCGGATGGCGCGAGCGCGCCGACGCGGCGCGGATTGCGCAACCAGGTACGCAGGAACAGCATCCAGTCAGGGATTCGCATCGACGGGCTCCAGTCGGGATCGATCGGTCAACGACGTGTCGGGTTAGGCGGCTGCCTGCGCGGCCAGATAGCCGGCCGTGATGAACAGCGTGTTCCACAGCGCGATGCCGGCCGCGGCGCCCGATGCGAATCGCGCGAAACTCGTTTCCAGCAAGCCGGCGAGCGCCGGTGCGACGAGCCGGACGAACGGCACCAGTTGCGACCAGAGCGCGAGCCGCGCGGGCCGCGCACGGATGCCGTCGATCAGCGCGTCCATCCTCGCGGGCTGCAGCCTGCCCAGAGGCGCGACGCGGCGCAGCAGGGCCAGCACGCTGTCTTCCGGCCACAGGTTGCCGAGCGCGTAATGCAGCAGGCAGCCCGCGAAGCTGCCGAGCGCCGTCACGACGATCGCTTCCGGCAGTGTCCATGCGCCTTGCGCGCTGGCGACGCCGATCATCGTGAGCAGCACGTGGGACGGCAGCACGGGGATCAGCCGCTCGATCAGCGACAGGCCGACGAGGCAGGCGATGCTGTTGGCGCCGGCCAGGCTGAGCGCGAGGCCGAACGGGACGAGCGTAGTGAGTTGGTTCATTGCACCGCTCCCGCGCGGCTGGCGCACAACGTGCAAAACGCGCGCGGCCTTCCGTGCCAGAATCGCCTGCACCAGGACGGCGCGAAGGTGGAGCTTCGTGCCGCATTGCATTGCAGCAACGGAATTGAAGGACGTGACACGGTCATCGCGAGCCTCTCGAGAAAACGCCAGATGCATTGCCCCGGCAATGCGGCGAATGGCCCGCATCGTGACCCCCGGGCTTTAAGAAGTTTTTAATCGCGGTCGGTCAGATTGGCGACCTCGACATTCGAGGAGCGAAACCGATGCATATCCTGCTGGTAGAAGACGATGTCATGCTGGCCGACGCCATTTGCGCGGGCCTCAGGCAGAACGGCTGGCGCGCGGACTGGTCGGCCGACGTGCCGGCCGCGCGGCTCGCGCTCGTCGGCCACGACTACGACGCGGTGCTGCTCGACCTGCAACTGCCGGGTGCGTCCGGTTTCACGCTGCTCGCCGCGATGCGTGCGAACTACGACCCGACGCCGGTATTGATCGTGACCGCACGCGATCAGCTGAGCGACCGGATCCGCGGCCTCGACGCAGGCGCCGACGACTATCTCGTGAAGCCGTTCCAGCTCGACGAACTCTACGCACGGTTGCGCGCGCTGACGCGCCGCAGCCAGGGCCGCGTGTCGGAACGCCTGATCTACCGCGACGTGCACGTCGATCCGGCTCGCAAGGAAGTCACGCGTGCCGGCGAACCCGTTGCGCTCAGCATTCACGAGTACCGCACGCTGCTCGCGTTGATGGAGCGGCAAGGCCGCGTCGTCACGCGCACGCAGCTCGAAGCGCGCGTGTACGGCAACGACAGCGCAATCGAAAGCAACACGATCGCGGTGTACATCCATCAACTTCGGCGCAAGCTCGGCGACGAACTGATCGTGACGGTGCATGGCTTCGGCTATCGCGTCGGGGAGAGCCCGGCATGAAGTCGCTACGCGTGCGCCTGCTCGCGACCGTGATGGCGGCGGTCGTCGTGTTCTGGGCGAGCTGGGGGGCGTTTCTCGGTATCGGCCTGTGGCGTGAACAGCGCGGCTGGCGCGACGGCATGCTCGAAAGTGCCGCGCAGCTGCTGCTCTTGTCGCTGCCCGATGCGATCGATCGCCTGCCCGCGGCGAACGCCCAGGCGGTGGTGTCGAACACCGCGTATGGCAAATACGACGTCGCGTTCCAGGTCTGGGTCGATGGCCGCAACGTGATGCACAGCGCGGATGCGCCGGGGCCGGCACTCAAGGCCGACCTGCAGGACGGATACGGGGTGAGCACCGGGCGCGGCGTCGCGCACGACGAGACCTGGCGCGTGTACTCGCTGTCGGATCCGGCGGGCCGGATTCACGTTCAGACGGGCGGGCCGGCCACGACCTGGCAGGAGAAGGCGAACAATGCGCTGCAACTCGGCCTGTTCAATACGGCGGTGATGCTCGGGATGCTGGGCGTTGTGATCTGGTGGGTGATCCGCTGGTCGTTCGGGCCGGTGCGCGACGTCCAGCAGGCGATCCAGCGCAAGGCCGCGTTCGATTTCTCGCCGTTGCCGCTGGTGACGCTGCCGCGCGAACTCCTCCCGCTCGTCGAATCGTTCAATCGCTTGCTCGCACGGTTGAGTCAGGCCGTCGACACCGAGCGTCGTTTCATCGGCGATGCGGCGCACGAGTTGCGCACGCCGCTCGCGGCGTTGTCGGCCCAGGCGGAAGTGGCATTGCAGGCGGACAGTCTGGCGGACAAGAACGACGCATTGCGTCGGCTGGCAACGGGCGTCGAGCGCAGCGCGCGGCTATCCGGGCAATTGCTCGAACTGGCGCGGCTGGATGCCGGATCGCGTGCCGACCAGCATGGGCCGGTCGACCTGTCGCGGCTCGTTGCACTGATCGCGAGCGACTTCGACGCGGCCGCCCATGCGCGCCGGCAGACGATGCGGATCGCGGTCGAACCGGTGCGCGTCTGGGGTGACCTGGACGAGATCGCGATCGCAGTGCGCAACCTGATCGACAACGCGCTGCGTTACGGCCGTGACGGCGGGCGGGTCGAGATCACGTGCGACAGCCCTGCCGATGCGGACGGCGCGCGGGTCAGGCTGCGGATCGCGGACGACGGGCCCGGTGTGCCGGTCGGCGAGCGCGAGCGGATCTTCGAACGCTTTTACCGGGTACCGGGGACGGTACAGCCGGGCAGCGGCATCGGCCTGTCGCTTGTTGCACGGATCGCCGAGTCGCACGGCGGGTCGGTCGAGGTGACGGCCGGTATCGAGGGAAACGGGCTGGCGGTGGTCCTGTCGTTCCCGATCTGGGTGGATCCGGCGCGCTGGCAGCGTTAGTGTGCTGCGCCGCGCCCTGCCCGACCGATCCCGGTCTATGCTGTGCGATCGAAACCGTCAATCGAGGAGCAGCCGATGTCCGATGCAACGACCGGAAACGCGCCAGGCAGTGCGCACCCGCTCGACCGTGTGGTGTGGAACGCGCTGGCGGGCAGGCAGCGCCGCTTTGCGCTCGGCAACGACCGTGCATGGCGATTTCCGGCAGCCATCGCGCCGTTCGCCGCGATCGAGGACACGAGCGCGGCATCGTTCGACGCGTTGCGCGCACTGATCGCCGCCCACGGGCCGGCGGCACTGGTCACGACGGCCGAAATCGAGCCGCCGGCGGGATTGTCGGTGATCCGGCGCGCGAACCTGTTGCAGATGGTCTGGCAACGCGCGCTCGACCCGGCGCCTGAGCCAGGCTACGTCACGCTCGCCGAAGCCGACGTGCCGGAGATGCTCGCGCTGACCACGGCCGCGCAGCCCGGCCCGTTCGGCCCGCGCACGTTCGAGCTCGGCCATTACATCGGCATCCGCAGCGCAGGCAGGCTGGCCGCGATGGCCGGCGAGCGGATGCAGGTCGACGGGTATACGGAGATCAGCGCGGTGTGCGTGGATGCCGCGTTCAGGCGGCAAGGGCTGGCGGCACGTCTGATGCGGTCGTTGATTGCGGAGATCGATGCGCGTTCGGATACGCCTTTCCTGCACGTCCTTACGTCGAACCAGGTGGCGATCGAGCGCTATCTCGCACTGGGTTTCGTCGTCCGCCGCGAGATGCACCTGCTGGTGCTGGGCGACGAGCTCGCATGACGACGCGGCCGGTACGCTGCACGTGCCGGCCGCCGGTGGTCCGGGTATTTATTCGTCGGTCGACTGGATCAGGTTGCCACGCAGCGTGACGATCGCCTTCTGCATCTTCGCGAATTCGTCCGGCTTCAACCCGGTGGCTTCGACCAGATTCATGTCGAGCCCCTTCTCGCGCACGCGGCGGCCGCTCTTCGTCAGGCTGACGAGCACCTGGCGTTCGTCCGACGGATCGCGGTGCCGCTCCAGGTAGCCCATCGCCTCGAGCTTCTTCAGGATCGGCGTCAACGTATTGGATTCGAGGAACAGCTTCTCGCCGAGCTGGCCGACCGTCTGGTTGTCCTGCTCCCACAGCGCGATGATCGTGATGTATTGCGTATACGTGAGGCCGAGCTCTTCGAGGATCGGCTTGTAGGCCTTGCCGAACGCGAGGTTCGTCGAGTAGATCGCAAAGCACAGGAACTCGGACAGCTTCGGTGCGGCGGCGGATGGGGCTTCGGTCGGTTTCATGAACGTCCTCCAGCGGCGCGAACGGCCGCAGATGGACGCATTATATATCGCATGCGATCTTATCGGGAGCATGATAATCGTTCTCGATGAACCGGTGCGCCGTCAGCCCGCCCTGCGGCGCTTGCCGGTCTGCACGCGGCTGACCGACAGCAGCGTGCATTGCACCGGATGCGCGATTTCGGTCGCGAGCCCGCCTGCGGCAAACAGCAGGATCATCAGCCAGCGTTTCATGCGTCCTCCACGACCGAGAGGCTCGCGCCGTCGGCGACCGTCGCATCGAGCGCATACGGATCGACGCCATCGAGGCAGCCGAGATTGACGCGCCAGCAGGCCGGGTCCTTGCGCGTCTGATGGAACGGATAGATGCCGCAATGGCTGCAAAAATAGTGACGGGCCGTGCGCGTGTTGAATTGGTAGCACGTCAGCGCGCCCTCGCCTTCGACGATCTTCAGTTCGCTGGCGGCGAACATCGGGCTCATCAATGCGCCGCGCCGGCGGCACAGGCTGCAGTTGCAGCGAACCGCCGGCGTCACGGCAGTTCGGACTTCGAATTTGACGGCCCCGCAATGGCAGGACCCGTTGAACCAGGTTGCAGACATGGTGCACTCCAGAAGAGGTCATGCCTGCTTTATAGCGGACGCCCGAACGTGCGTTGTATCGCGATGTATCCGCGGTTCGTGCAGATACAGAACATTGCAAATCGGCGGCGATCGGGGGCGTTTACCGATCGCCGGCATGTGGCTGCGGCCCGCTGCTCGCCAATCGTGCGATCAATCCAGCACGTGCTGCATCCGTTCGATCGCGGCCCGTGTTTCGCGTTCGAGCGTGGCGAACAGCTCGGCCGCCGGCAGCGACCGCACGAGCGGCGCCGCCTGCCCGGCCCACTGCGCACCGTAGCCGAATTCACCCTTCGCTTTCGCGGCCGCATGTAGTGCCTTGCCGGCGTCGTATGCGATCGGGTACGCGGGCGTGGCCGGCGCGTGCGGGTCGTCGCCGAGCGCGGTCAGGCGGTTCGCGAGGCCGCGTGCGATCCGGCCCGAGATCGCGGCCGTGAACGTC
>NZ_JAAGPE010000263.1:0-12983 GCF_017104605.1 Burkholderia sp. Ac-20384
TCCGGGCCGACGAGGGCGCGGCAAAGCGCCGGCCGATCGGCTTCTGAGCGAACGGCGCGCGCACGTCTCGGCGGCGTGCGCGCTGTGCAGTGCCGCGAGTCGTGCCGTGCGTCGCGCGCCATGCACGGCGTCGTCGCGATACGCTGCACGACCTTCGGCAAGCGGGTGAACCGGGACGTACAATTCTCTTCTCTCCCCTCGACGCGCTAGCGGCGCGAAACGTCATGGAGCAGATGGATTGTGTCGTGATCGGCGCGGGTGTCGTCGGTCTTGCGATTGCGCGCGAACTGGCCGCGCGCGGGCGTGAAACGCTCGTGCTCGAGGCTGCCGATGCGATCGGCACCGGTACGAGTTCGCGCAACAGCGAAGTGATCCATGCGGGGCTCTACTATCCGCGCGGGTCGCTGAAGGCGATGTCGTGCGTGCACGGTCGCGACCTGCTGTACGAATTCTGCGAGACGCGTCACGTGCCGCACCGGCGTGCCGGCAAGTTGCTCGTCGCCACGAGCGCCGCGCAGGTGAAGCAGTTGAAGGCGATTGCCGCACGCGCGACCGAAAACGGCGTGCTCGACCTGATGCCGCTCACGCGCGCCGAGGCGCAGACGCTCGAGCCCGCGCTCGAGTGCGTCGAGGCGCTGTTCTCGCCGTCCACCGGCATCGTCGACAGCCACCAGCTGATGCTCGCGCTGCTCGGCGACGCGGAGCGCGACGGCGCGGTGTGTGCGCTGAAATCCCCGGTCGAATCGATCGACGTGCTGCGCGGCGGGCGTTTCGTCGTGCGCACCGGCGGCGACGCGCCGACCGAGATCGAGGCGGCCTGCGTGATCAACAGCGCGGGCCTCGGTGCGCAGGCGCTGGCGCGCCGCACGCGCGGCCTCGACCCGCGCTGGGTGCCGCCGCTCTATCTCGCGCGCGGCAACTATTTCAGCCTGTCGGGGCGTGCACCGTTCTCGCACCTGATCTACCCGATGCCCGACCGCGCGGGGCTCGGCGTGCACCTGACGCTCGACCTCGGCGGGCAGGCGCGCTTCGGCCCGGACGTCGAATGGGTCGATGCGTTGCGCTACGAAGTCGATCCCGCGCGCGCGACCGCGTTCTACGCGTCGATTCGCGCATTCTGGCCGGGCTTGCCCGACGACGCGCTGCAGCCGGCGTACGCGGGCATCCGGCCGAAGGTCGCGGGGCCCGGCGAGCCGCCGGCCGATTTCATCGTGCAGGGCGCCGCGCAGCATGGCGTGCGCGGGCTCGTGAACCTGTTCGGCATCGAGTCGCCGGGGCTCACCGCGTCGCTCGCGCTCGCGCAGCGCGTGGGCGACATGGCGGCTTACCACTGACGCGGCGCGTGTGTGGCGGGGGTGTGGTGGGGCCGTGGCGGGTGCGTATCGACCGTGTGGCGGCTGTGTGAAATTCCTTATCTCTGGAATTTCGGCGCGCACATTTATTCGCTTGAGCGTTATTCTGTCGAACGGCTGTCGCCAGAACAGCTTTCAAACCGATAACGTTGGAGCGAGTCCCCCCATGAAAACATCCCGTCGGAGTTTCCTGATTACGAGCATTGGTGCCGTGTCCGCGCTGGCGCTGTCGCGTGAAGCGCTGGCCGATGCGCCGATGCTCACGGAAAGCGACCCGACCGCGACGGCACTCGGCTACAAGGCCGATGCCACGAAGGTCGACAAGACGAAGTACCCGAAATACGCAGCAGGCCAGGATTGCGCGGCCTGCATGCTGTACCAGGGCAAGAAGGGCTCGGCCTCGGGCCCGTGCGGCGCCTTCCCCGGCAAGCAGGTGTCGGCGAAGGGCTGGTGCAGCGCCTTCTCGAAGATGGGTTGAGGCCCGTGCGGCATCGTGCGATGCCGCATTGTGGCGAAAACCGCAAAACGCCCGCCGTCGAAAGACGACGGGCGTTTTTTATTGCTTGAAAACGGTTCCGTCGCTTTCTACACTCGCTGCAAACCAGCGCGCCGCGGGCACCCCGCGCGCCGCGCAGCCCGACACGGCGAACTGACGAGGACGAGGCACGCATGGCGACGATTGCGAATTCAACGAAAACGATCCGGCCCGAGCGTGCGCTGAACCGGCGCGCGGTCGCGGCCGCCGTGATCGGCAACGCGCTCGAGTGGTACGACTTCACGGTGTTCGGCTTCATGACGGTCGTGATCGCCGAGCTGTTCTTCCCGACCTCCAGCGAATACTCGTCGCTGCTGCTGACCACCGCGACGTTCGGCGTCGCGTTCTTCATGCGCCCGATCGGCGGCATCGTGTTCGGGCTGTACGCGGATCGCGCGGGCCGCAAGGCCGCGCTGTCGCTCGTGATCCTCCTGATGACGGCCGGCATCTTCCTGCTCGCGGTCGCGCCGCCGTATGCGGCGATCGGCATCGGCGGCCCGATCCTGATCGTGCTCGGTCGCCTGCTGCAGGGCTTCTCCGCGGGCGGCGAATTCGGCAGTGCGACGGCGCTGCTGATCGAGGCCGCGCCATTCTCGAAACGCGGCTTCTACGGCAGCTGGCAGATGGCGAGCCAGGCGGCCGCGCTGCTGATCGGCGCGCTCGTCGGCGCTGCCGTCACGCGCGGGCTGTCGCACGATGCGCTGCGCAGCTGGGGCTGGCGCGTGCCGTTCATCCTCGGACTCGTGATCGGCCCGATCGGCTTCTACATCCGCCGCCATCTCGCCGATTCCGAAGCGTTCCTGCATGCGCAGCAAAGCGCGCGCCGCGCGACGCTCGGCGAAGTGTTCACGCGCCATCCGCGCGAGGTGCTGTGCGGGCTCGGCTCGGTGATCGCGCTGACGGTGACGATCTACGTGCTGATCAGCTATCTGCCGACCTTCGCGGTGAAGCAGCTGAAGCTGCCCTACGCGGAATCGTTCTACGCGGTGATCGTCGGCAACCTGCTGCTGATGGTGCTGTCACCGATCGCGGGCGCGTGGTCGGATCGCATCGGCCGCAAGGGGCTGTCGCTGTGGTCGCTGGTGCTGACGCTCGTGCTGATGTATCCGCTGTTCGCGTGGCTCGACGCGGCGCCGAGCATCGCGCGGCTGATCGCGGTGCAGGCCGTGCTGTCGGTCACGCTCGCGGGCTACTACGGGCCGTTCGGCGCGATGATCGCCGAGCTGTTTCCGGCCAACGTGCGCTCGACCGGACTGTCGATCGCGTACAACGTCGCGGTGATGCTGTTCGGCGGCTTCGGGCAGTTCATCGTCACGTGGCTGATCAAGGTCACGGGCACGCCGCTCGCACCGACCTACTATGTGATGGCCGGGATTGCGCTGTCGATCGTCGCGGTCGCGTTCGTGCCCGCGCGCAGTGCCGACCTCGACGCGCCGGCGTGACGACGCGACGACATGACGATTTAAAGACGATCACTCGATCGTTTCGCAAAACGCAATGATGTGCTGCAGAACGCGGGAAAACGGTGCGTCGAACCTTCGTGTTCGCGCCCGAATTGTTTAGTCGTCGAACGAAACTTGCGCGAAATGAACGGAATTGTCGCTCGCGCGCGTTGTCGCATTTTTTACCCACACTAAACATCGGCAAAAACCCGGCGGGGCATCTAGAAGAGTTTTTTCTCCAGCTTGTTGCCACATCGTTAGCTCAAGTAATATCCGCGTACACCGGCCCCGGGCGGGCCGGTTCCGATCTGGAGACCTGGAGGAAACATGGAATACAACCGTCTGTTGCACACCCTGCGTGTTACCGCCATTGCAGGCGTGGCAGCGGCATCGCTCGGCGTCGCGGGTTCTGCATTCGCACAGATCCCGAACAAAACGCTCGTCTACTGCTCAGAAGGCAGCCCGGCGGGTTTCGATTCCGCGCAGTTTACGACCGGCGTCGATTTCACCGCCGCCACGTTCACCGTCTACAACCGCCTCGTCGAATTCGAGCGCGGCGGCACGAAGGTCGAGCCGGGCCTCGCCGAGAAATGGGACGTGTCGCCGGACGGCAAGGTGTACACGTTCCACCTGCGCCATGGTGTGAAGTTCCACACGACCGACTTCTTCAAGCCGACGCGTGAATTCAACGCGGACGACGTGCTGTTCACGTTCCAGCGCATGCTCGACCCGAACCAGGCGTTCCGCAAGGCGTACCCGGTGTCGTTCCCGTACTTCAC
Source organism: Burkholderia sp. Ac-20384 (assembly GCF_017104605.1). Taxonomy (NCBI): domain Bacteria; kingdom Pseudomonadati; phylum Pseudomonadota; class Betaproteobacteria; order Burkholderiales; family Burkholderiaceae; genus Burkholderia; species Burkholderia sp. Ac-20384. The sequence continues at coordinate 4,109 of NZ_JAAGPE010000263.1, forward strand.
CGACATGGGCCTCGACAAGCTGATCACGAAGGTCGAGAAGGTCGATCCGTACACCGTGAAGTTCACGCTCGCCGAGCCGAATGCGCCGTTCATCCAGAACATGGCGATGGAATTCGCGTCGATCCTGTCGGCCGAATACGGCGACCAGCTGATGAAGGCAGGCAAGGCCGCCGACATCAACCAGAAGCCGGTCGGCACGGGCCCGTTCATCTTCCGCAGCTACACGAAGGACGCGACGATCCGGTTCGACGGCAATCCTGATTACTGGAAGAAGGGCGAAGTGAAGATCTCGAAGCTGATCTTCTCGATCACGCCTGATCCGGGCGTGCGCGTGCAGAAGGTCAAGCGCAACGAATGCCAGGTGATGAGCTATCCGCGTCCGGCCGACATCGCGACGCTGAAGGCAGATCCGAACGTCGACATGCCGTCGCAGGCAGGCTTCAACCTCGGCTACCTCGCGTACAACGTCGAGCACAAGCCGGTCGACAAGCTCGAGGTGCGTCAGGCACTCGACATGGCGATCAACAAGAAGGCGATCCTCGAGTCCGTCTACCAGGGTGCCGGTCAGGCAGCTACCGCGCCGATGCCGCCGACCCAATGGTCGTACGACAAGAACCTGAAGATGGCGCCGAACGACACCGCGAAGGCGAAGGCGCTGCTCGCGAAGGCCGGCTTCCCGAACGGTTTCGAGATCACGCTGTGGGCGATGCCGGTGCAGCGCGCGTACAACCCGAACGCCCGCCTGATGGCCGAGATGATCCAGGCCGACTGGGCGAAGATCGGCGTGAAGGCGAAGATCGTCACGTATGAATGGGGCGAGTACATCAAGCGCGCGCACGCGGGCGAGCAGGACACGATGCTGATCGGCTGGACGGGCGACAACGGCGATCCGGACAACTGGCTCGGCACGCTGCTCGGCTGCGACGCGATCAAGGGCAACAACTTCTCGCACTGGTGCTACAAGCCGTTCGACGATCTGGTCCAGAAGGGCCGCACGACGACGGGCCAGGACGCGCGGACGAAGCTCTACACGCAGGCTCAGCAGATCTTCGCGCAACAGCTGCCGTTCTCGCCGATCGCGAACTCGACGGTCTACCAGCCGGTGCGCAAGACCGTGGTCGACATGCGTATCGAGCCGCTCGGCTATGCCCGCTTCGACGGTGTTAGCGTGAAGTAACACGCCCGGCGTAAGCTGTCTACGAAGACCGAGACCGGCTAATTCATCCGGCGGCGGGAGGCCAAAAGCTTCCCGTCGCCGGTCGCACATTTCCCACAAGAAAATACGAGACGCATCATGTTCACATTCGTGTTGCGCCGCGTGGGCATGGTGATCCCGACTTTCATCGGTATCACCATCCTGGCGTTTGCGCTGATTCACCTGATACCGGGCGACCCCATCGAAGTGATGATGGGCGAGCGCGGCGTCGATCCCGCAATGCATGCGGAGGCGATGAAACGCCTCGGGCTCGACCAGCCGCTGCCCATGCAGTACCTCCACTACATCGGCCGGGCGCTGCATGGCGACCTCGGCACGTCGATCATCACCAACACGAGCGTCGCGGGCGAGTTCTTCGCGCGCTTCCCGGCGACCGTCGAGCTGTCGCTGTGCGCACTCGTGTTCGCGCTCGCGGTCGGGCTGCCGGCCGGCGTGATCGCCGCGTTGCGGCGCGGCTCCGTCGTCGACCATGGCGTGATGGGCACCGCGCTCACCGGCTACTCGATGCCGATCTTCTGGTGGGGGCTGATCCTCATCATGGTGTTTTCGTCATACCTCGGCTGGACGCCCGTGTCGGGGCGCATCGCCGTCGAATACGACTTCCCGCACCCGACGGGCTTCATGCTGATCGACGCGCTGCTCGCGCCGGATGAGGGCTCGTTCAAGTCGGCGGTCAGCCACCTGATCCTGCCCGCGATCGTGCTCGGCACGATCCCGCTCGCGGTGATCGCGCGGATGACGCGCTCGTCGATGCTCGAAGTGCTGCGCGAGGACTACATCCGCACCGCACGCGCGAAGGGGCTGTCGCCCGCGCGCGTGGTCGTCGTGCATGCGCTGCGCAATGCGCTGATCCCGGTCGTCACCGTGATCGGCCTGCAGATCGGCACGCTGCTCGCGGGCGCCGTGCTGACCGAGACGCTCTTTTCGTGGCCCGGTGTCGGCAAGTGGCTGATCGATGCGATCGGCCGCCGCGACTATCCGGTCGTCCAGGGCGGCATCCTGTTGATCGCGACGCTCGTGATCGTCGTGAACCTGGTCGTCGACCTGCTGTACGGCGTGCTGAATCCGCGCATCCGCCACACGAGGTAATCCCATGAGCAATCTGCAAAATACCCTGCCGACCGAATCCGCGCCGGCCGGCGGCCGTGCGCTCGCGCTGCGCGAGTTCTGGGCCAACTTCTCGCGCAACCGCGGCGCCGTCGGCGCCGGCATCGTCGTGCTCGTGCTGATCCTGATCGCGCTGCTCGCGCCGCTGCTCGCGCCGCACAGCCCGGCCGAGCAATACCGCGATTTCGTGAAGATCCCGCCCGCGTGGCTCGAAGGCGGCAACTGGAAATTCATCCTCGGCACCGACGAAGCGGGCCGCGACATCCTTTCGCGCCTGATGTACGGCGCGCGGATGTCGTTCTGGATCGGCTTCGTGTCGGTCGTGCTCGCGCTGATCCCGGGCATCGTGCTCGGGCTCGTCGCCGCGTTCTTCCAGAAGTGGGCCGACACGCCGGTGATGCGCATCATGGACGTGCTGCTCGCGCTGCCGTCGCTGCTGCTCGCGGTCGCGGTCGTCGCGATCATCGGCCCGGGCCTCACCAACACGATGTTCGCGATCGCGATCGTCGCGCTGCCGGCCTATGTGCGTCTCACGCGCGCATCGGCGCTCGGCGAGCTGCAGAAGGAATACGTGACGGCGTCGCGCGTGGCCGGTGCCGGCACGCTGCGCCTGATGTTCTCGCAGGTGCTGCCGAACTGCACGGCGCCGCTGATCGTGCAGGCGACGCTCGGTTTCTCGTCGGCGATCCTCGACGCGGCCGCGCTCGGCTTCCTCGGCCTCGGCGTGCAACCGCCGACCGCCGAGTGGGGCGCGATGCTGGCGTCCGCGCGCGACTACATCGACAACGCGTGGTGGATCGTGACGATGCCGGGCCTGTCGATCCTGATTTCGGTGCTCGCGATCAACCTGCTCGGCGACGGGCTGCGTGACGCGCTCGATCCCAAACTGAAACGGATGGCCTGACATGAGCAACAATCTTCTGACCATCCGCAATCTCGCGGTGAACTTCAACGGCCTGCCTGCCGTCGACCGGATCAACCTGTCGATCGCACCGGGCGAGGTGGTGGGCGTCGTCGGCGAATCGGGCTCGGGCAAGAGCGTGACGATGATGGCGCTGATGGGCCTGATCGATGCGCCGGGCAAGGTGACGGCCGATGAGGTCACGTTCAACGGCGTCGACCTGCTGAAGGCGTCGCCGAAGGCGCGCCGCAAGATCGTCGGCAAGGACATCGCGATGGTGTTCCAGGACGCGCTGACGAGCCTGAACCCGAGCTACACGGTCGGCTACCAGATCAAGGAAGTGCTGAAGCTGCACGAGGGCTTGCGCGGCGACGCGCTGCACCGGCGCGCGCTCGAACTGCTCGACCAGGTCGGCATTCCCGATGCGAAGAACCGCATTACGTCGTTCCCGCACCAGATGTCGGGCGGGATGAACCAGCGCGTGATGATCGCGATGGCGGTGGCGTGCAACCCGAAGCTGCTGATCGCCGACGAGCCGACCACCGCGCTCGACGTGACGATCCAGGCGCAGATCATGGATCTGCTCGTGAAGCTGCAGAAGGAGCGCGGGATGGCGCTCGTGCTGATCTCGCACGACCTGGCCGTGGTGTCGGAGGTCGCGCAGCGCGTGGCGGTGATGTACGCGGGCGAGGTGATCGAGACGAACGGCGTGCCCGACATCTTCCGCGCGCCGCATCATCCGTACACCGAAGCGCTGCTCGCGGCGATTCCCGAGCACAATAAGGGGGCGCGTCGCCTTGCCGCATTGCCCGGCATGGTGCCGGGCCGCGATGATCGCCCGTCCGGGTGCCTGTTCGCGCCGCGCTGCAAGTACGTCGTCGACGACTGCTTCAAGGCGCGGCCGGCGCTCGACACGCTCGTGTCCGGCAATGACGCGATGCGCGCACGCTGCATCAAGCCGCTCAACGTTTCCAACCTCGACCAGACGGGAGGTGCACGATGAATGCAGTCAATCAAACGCCTCGCGTGTCGAGCGACGAGGAAGCCGTGCTGGTGGCCGACGGCCTCGCGAAGCACTATTCGGTGAAGCGCGGGATGTTCGGGCAGGGCACGGTGAAGGCGCTGAACGGCGTGTCGTTCTCGCTGAAGCGCGGCAAGACGCTCGCCGTCGTCGGCGAATCGGGCTGCGGGAAGTCGACGCTCGCGCGCCAGCTCACGATGATCGAGACGCCCACCTCGGGCAGCCTGACGATCGACGGCAAGAACGTGGCCGGCGCCAGCCGCGAGACGGTCGCCGACCTGCGCCGCCGTGTGCAGATGGTGTTCCAGAACCCGTTCGCGTCGCTGAACCCGCGCAAGACCGTCGAGCAGACGCTGTCCGAACCGCTCGAGATCAACGCGAACCTGACGGCCGCCGAACGCGCGCAGCGCATCGCGCAGATCATGCGCACGGTCGGCCTGCGGCCCGAGCACGCGAAGCGTTATCCGCACATGTTCTCGGGCGGCCAGCGCCAGCGTGTCGCGATCGCGCGCGCGATGATCCTCGATCCGCGCATCGTCGTCGCCGACGAGCCGGTGTCCGCGCTCGACGTGTCGATCCAGGCGCAGATCCTGAACCTGTTCATGGATCTGCAGGAGCAGTTCAAGACGAGCTACGTGTTCATCTCGCACAACCTGTCGGTGGTCGAGCACGTCGCGGACGACGTGATGGTGATGTACTTCGGCAGCGTCGCCGAGCTCGGCGACAAGGCAACGATCTACGCACGGCCGCGCCATCCGTACACGCGCGCGCTGATGTCGGCGACGCCGGCGATCTTCGAGGAAGACCGCCGCGTGCAGATCAAGCTGCAGGGCGAACTGCCGTCGCCGCTCAATCCGCCGTCGGGCTGCGCGTTCCACCAGCGCTGCCCGTATGCGGTCGAGCGCTGCCGGGCGGAGGAGCCGCAGCTGCGCGAGGTCGACGGCCGGCGCGTAGCCTGCCATCGGGCCGAGGAGGTAGGGGAGGCGAATGCCTGAAGCGTTGGCGGCGCGCGCGTCCGGCGTGCGCCGTGCGGGGGCAAGCAGCGCGCGCGTGATGCGCGCGTACCGCTACGCGCGGCGCTGGAGCGTGCGTACCGTCACGGGCGCGGCGCTGGCCGGCGCGTGCGTGGCGGCCAGCCTCGTGGTTCCCGTCGAATCCGCGCGCGCCGAAGGGCGCGCGCCGGCCACTTCACCGATCCATCCGTCGCAAGTCCCGCCGCCCGGCATGAGCCTGCCGGGCTTTCACGCGCCCGCCGTGTCGGACGGCACGGTGTCGCGCGGCACCGTGCGCGTGCAGCCCGCGCGCATGCCGTTCTACGTTGCAACCAAGGGCAAGGTCACGCTGTACGTGCTCGGCACGCTGCATACGGGCGACCCGTCCGATTACCCGAGCGCGCAGCCGTTCCGGCCGCGCATCCTCGCGGCGCTCGCCGCGTCGCCCACGCTGGCGCTCGAGCTGTCGCCCGACGACCTGCTCGAATCGCAGGACGACGTGTCGAAGTACGGCGTCTGCCGCTACCCGTGCCTGCAGCGCCTGCTGCCCGAGCCGCTGTGGCAGCGGCTCGCGGCGCGCCTGCGCGGCAACCCGGCCGCGCTCACCGAGATCCGCAAGATGCGGCCGTGGCTCGCGGCGCTCGTCGTCGAGACCTACGATTCGCTGTCAGCCGGCCTGCAGACCGAATACGGCACCGAGGCGCAGCTGCAGAACGTGTTCCTGAAGAAGAAGGGCGGCCGTGTGATCGGGCTCGAGACGCTCGCCGAACAGATGCGCGCGTTCACCGGGCTGACGCTCGCCGAGCAGCGCGAGATGCTCGCGCAGGACATGGTGCAGACCCCCGCGCAGAACGCCGACGACATCAAGGCGCTGCACCGACTGTGGCGAATTGGCGACGCCGATGCGATCTCGGCATGGGCGGTCGCGAAGAGCGAACGACTCGCGCGTTCGAAGGCGCTGTCGGACGCGATCGACAACAAGATCGTGTACGAGCGCAACCGCCGCTTCGTTGCACGAATGACGGCAATCGCCGCGCCGAACCGGCCGCTGTTCGTCGCGATCGGCGCGCTGCACCTGGGTGGCCCGCGCGGCGTGCTCGAATTGTTGCGTCAACAAGGTTACAGGGTCGACGCGAACTGATCGCCGTCACCTCGCCCGAACCGATCCTCCCCTGTTTGATTGACGTTGTGCGAGCGCGTTAAACGCCTGTATGGGCACGCGATTCGATAAGGAAAACCCTCGAATCGTCAGAAAATAGCGTTTCAAACGATTGACATCCCGATCTGCCAATATCTATTCTTCGATCCACAAGTTGAAAAAATGAAAAGAATAGAAAAAGTTCTACGGGGTAGCAGAAAATAAAGCGCGGGGTTAGCGCGTTGCCGGCACGTGATGCACGTGCCGGCCGCGGAAGTGTCTGCATGTACGGCGGGGCCAATCATCGTCGGACAACAACTAGGCATGCAGGCCGACTTGCGAGATAAAGCGACGTTCCGTCGTCCCACCGGGGAAAGGCAGTAATCGGGCGGCGGCGGACGTTTTTTAATCCGGAAGATTTTTCCGGTCACCGTCGCAAGACGGTTTCGGGGGGCGAATCGACAGACGGCAAAGCCGCAGCGATTGCGCCAACGGAAAAGCGCCACGAGGGCGCTTTTTTCTTTTGTACGACCGAAGGTGGATCCGCTGGCGCGACCGGCGAATCAGGCGCGTTCGTCGGCCTGCAGCATGCCGGGCGCAACCACGTCGACGCCCACCGCCTCGAGTGCGGCGCGAATCCGTTTCGCGAATACCAGCGCATGCGGCCCGTCGCCGTGCAGGCAGACGGTCTGCGCATTGAGCATCACCCATTCGCCGCCGATCGCACGCACCTGCCGGCTGCGCACCATGTCCAGCGTGCGCGCGATCATCGTGTCCTCGTCGTCGATCAGCGCGCCGGGCTGGTTGCGCGGCACGAGCGAGCCATCGGCGCGGTAGCCGCGATCGGCGAACACTTCCTCCACCGCGGCGAGCCCCGCGTGCCGCGCGGCTGCGATGAACACGCTGTTCGCGAGCCCGAACACCGCGAGCGACGGATCGAAATCGCGGATCGCGGACACGACCGCATCGGCGATCATCGGGTCGCGCGCGGCCTGGTTGTACAGTGCGCCGTGCGGTTTCACGTGCGCGATGCGCCCGCCCTCGGCCTGTGCGATCGCAGACAGCGCGCCGAGCTGGTACAGCACGCCCGCGTAGATGTCGCTGGCCGGCAGCTGCATTTCCTTGCGGCCGAAATTCTCCGGATCGTGAAAGCTCGGGTGCGCGCCGATGGCCACGCCTTTCTGCACGGCCCAGCGTACGCAGTCGCGCATCGCGTTCGCACCGCCCGCATGCCACCCGCATGCGATGTTCGCGGACGTCACGAGGTCGAGCAGCGCCTCGTCCGAACCGCATCCTTCGCCGAGATCGGCATTCAGATCGATTTGCATGATGTTCCTCGTCCACTGATTGCGTGGCCCGTCTTCTCTACTGCTACTGCCTTCGGTACTGCTACCGCTATTGTCACGCCGCACGCGACTGGGCGCGGCGGCGCGCTTCCTCACGCATGTCGATCGCCACGTCGATCTGCCGCAGATACGCACGTTCCGCGGCCAGCGCGGCGCGCGCGGCGTCGGGTGTCGTGCGCACGAAGCGGATCGGCAGGTTGAGCCGCGCCTGCGCGAGTTTCCACAGATCCGCACGGATCACCGTGCCGATCTTCGGATAGCCGCCGGTGGTCTGCGCGTCGTGCATCAGCACGATCGGCTGGCCGTTCGGCGGCACCTGGATCGTGCCGGGCAGCACCGCGTGCGACAGCAACTCGGCCGGCCGCTCGCGCGCGAGCTCGACGCCGGCGAGCCGGTAGCCCATGCGGTTGCTGTTTGCCGTGACCAGCCATTCTTCATCCCAGAACGCCTGCTGCGAATCGGCGGCGAACGACGCGTAGTCGGGGCCCGGCAGCACGCGCACGGGCATCGCCCACGGCGCATGCGCGGGGCGGTGACGGCGCGGCGGCTCGTCGACGCGTACGAACGCGCACCACGCGGGCGCCTTGACGCCGAATTCCGGTGCGTCGGCCGCGAGGCAACCCATTCCGGCCGGAAGCACGCCGACCGGGAGGCGATCGCCGTCGCGCAGCGCGCGGCCGCCGAGGCCTCCGAAACGCGATGCGAGATCGGTGCTGCGCGAGCCGAGCATCGGCAGCACGTCGATGCCGCCGGCGATGCACAGGTAGCCGCGCATCCCGCGTTTCGCGGCGGGCAGCACGAGCGTTTGCCCGGCCTCGACCGGCAGGCTCCACCATGAATATACGCGCTGGCCGTCGAGCGTTGCACCGAACTCGGTGCCGGTGATCGCGATGCGGGTCGCGCGCGGGAAGCGGAAAGCGGCCGGGCCGATCGTGATCTCGACGGCCGCCGCATCGGGGCGGTTGCCGACCAGCCGGTTGCCGACTTCGAGCGCGAGGCCGTCGAGCGCGCCACCCTGCGCGACGCCGAGATGGCGCGTGCCGCGGCGCCCGAGATCCTGCACGGTGGTCAGCGGGCCGGCCCGCACCACCTCGATGGTGGCCGGTACGTTGCTCTGGGTCATCGTGCGTCGACTCCCGCAATGGTGAAGCGCA